>CALCNY010000263.1 GCA_937897585.1 uncultured Chitinophagaceae bacterium
ATGATTTCTTGGAAACCAAGTGGAAAGAAAAAAAATAGAATTAACAGGTACAAAATAATTTTATAAATGAAAAAATTTTATCTAACTACAGCACTGTTATGCAGTGCTGTTTTCGGTTTTAGTCAGTCGCTGATTACTTATGGAAAATATTCAGTTAATAAAGCTGAATTTCTGAGAGCGTATAATAAAAACAAAACAACAGTTACAGATAAAGAAAAGGCCATCAGGGATTACGTTGACCTATACACGAACTTCAAATTGAAAGTAAAAGCAGCACAGGAGTTAAAGTTAGATACTTCTTCACAACAGCTTTCTGACCTTGATAATTTTCGCCACCAAATTGAAGAGAATTACATGAGTGATGAAAAAACATTTAAGTTTTTAATGGATGAAGCTTTCAACAGGAGCCAAACTGATTTACATGTAGTAAGATACACATTACCTATAGATGCCAATGCAGAACCTGAAGACACCCTGAAGAATTATCAGGTCATTCAATCAGTTTACGATGCCCTTAAAACAAAAACAAGCGCATCGGAAATCACTAAAAACATAAATGTAAAATATGTAGACATGGGTTATGTCACTGTTTTTGCATTGCCATATGTGTATGAAAATATTGTGTATGGTTTAAAGCAAGGAGAATTTTCAAAACCATATAAATCAAGAAAGGCCTGGCATATTTTTCAGGTTGTTGACCAGCGCAAGAGTGCAGGCAAATGGAAAATTGCACAAATATTATTTACATCGCCTGAAAACGCAGATGATGCAACAAAAGCAAATGCGAGAAAATTGGCTGATTCTGTATATGGACTTTTACAAAATGGTGCAGAGTTTGGCGCCATGGCCAGACAATATAGTGATGATAAATTAACCTATTTAAGTGGCGGCGAAATGCCTGAATTTGGTACTGGAAAATTTGATATTGAATTTGAAAGAGAAGTGGTGAAATTGAAAACAGACAATGAATTTTCTGCACCATTCAATACTTCATTTGGAATTCACATCATAAAGAGATTGTCGTTTACACCAACGCCTACAACAAAAGATGATGAGACTTTTCAGTTTGATTTGAAACAAAAGTTGATGCAGGATGAAAGGATGAAAATCGCCAGAGATAAGTTTGCCAATGATATATTATCTAAGATTGGTTTCAAACAATCTTCAACCGTTTCTCCAAATGATTTGCTTCGTTTTGTGGATACCGTTATGAACAATACTGAAGATGCTGATATCGCTTCTAAAACACCGATAAGTAAAAAAATAATCATTAATTACTCAAAAGGAAATATCAAAGGAGAAGATTGGTTGATTTTCGCAAGAGATTATAAGTCAAACCCAGAATTATATAAAGAAGAAACCAATGCAGAATTGTGGGAGAAGTATAAAATTGTGGCTTCATTGGATTATTACAGGAAACATTTAGAGTCATTTAATACTGAATTTGCCAATCAACTTCAGGAATTTAAAGAAGGCAATATGTTGTTTGAGGTGATGGAAAAGCAAGTATGGTCGAAAGCTGCTGCTGATACTGTGGGATTGAAAAAATATTATGAAGAAAATAAAAAGCAATATACCTGGGCGCCAAGTGCGGATGTATTAATATTCAATGCGGTGTCTGAAGATGTAGCAAAAGAAGCACAAGCTCAAATACAAGCAGGCAAGAGTTGGAAAATCCTAGTAGAAGAAAAACAAGGCGAATTGCAAGGAGATAGTGGAAGGTTTGAATTGACACAAATCAATGGAAATGCCAATGCTGTGTTGGGAAGCTTTTCACCAGTAGTAAAAAATACAGATGGAACGGCAACATTCATGCAATACTTTAAAATCTATGCAGGTGGAGAACAAAGAAATTTCGAAGATTCAAAAGGCATGGTGATTAATGATTATCAGAATGTAGTAGAAAAAAGATGGATTGAAGAACTCCGTAAAAAATATCCGGTAAAAGTGAATGAAGTGTTGTTGAAGCAGATAGTGAAGGAGGCGAATTAAGCCCCCTCAATCCCCCAAGGGGGAAGTTTGTTGCCACGAATTCATGAATTTTTCACCGCGGAGAAGGAGAGGATGTGAGGTTACGCTGAGATAGTAGATACTTATCATTACTCCCCTCTCATTCAGGAGAGGGGTTGGGGGTGAGGTTTTCCATTCATGAGAGAGTGATATTTTAATTTCCGAAATACTACTTTTACATTCTACATTCAATATTTTACATTGGATATTTTCACACCTTCCACTCCGTTTTTTCCTCAAAAAATCTTGTATAAAAAACTTAGCAAAAAATACTAAATAAATTAGTGTAGATAAATTTATTCCTCTATCTTTGTTCTCTCATTTAGATTTACACAGTAATTCAGATACATCAATCAATAAAAAAAGAAAACAATGAGTAACTCAGAAAAATTAAAAGCTTTAAAGCTTACGATGGACAAAATTGACAAGGATTTCGGAAAGGGATCTGTCATGATGATGAACGAAAGAACCGAAACTGAACAGGGGGTCATTTCAACCGGTTCGATAGGTTTGGATGTGGCGTTAGGAATTGGCGGATTGCCCAAAGGTCGTGTTATAGAAATATACGGACCAGAATCTTCTGGTAAAACAACATTAGCTACACATATAATTGCGGAGGCGCAGAAAAAAGGCGGCATATGTGCATTTATTGATGCAGAACATGCTTTTGATAGCAGTTATGCTAAAAAATTAGGAGTTGATATCGATAATCTATTAATATCTCAGCCTGATTATGGTGAACAAGCTTTAGAAATTGCAGACAGATTGATTTTATCAGGCGCTTTAGACGTTGTGGTAATTGATTCTGTTGCTGCATTGGTTCCTAAAAGTGAACTCGAAGGAGAAATGGGAGACAGCAAGATGGGATTACACGCTCGTTTAATGAGCCAGGCTTTGAGAAAATTAACTGCTACCATATCTAAAACAAACAGCTGCTGTATTTTCATCAATCAATTGAGAGAGAAAATCGGTGTTATGTTTGGAAACCCTGAAACCACAACCGGCGGTAACGCTTTGAAATTTTATGCATCGGTTCGTTTGGACATCCGTAGAATGACACAAATTAAAGATGGTGATGAAGTAGTAGGTAATCACATCAAGGTTAAAGTAGTTAAAAACAAAGTCGCACCTCCTTTCCGTCAAGCTGAATTTGATATCATCTACGGAGAAGGCATTTCTAAAGTTGGTGAAATCATCGACATGGGTGTAGAAATGGGCATTGTTCAAAAAAGTGGAAGCTGGTTCAGTTATAATAACGACAAACTTGGACAAGGTCGCGAGTCTGTAAAACAACTGCTTCTCGACAATCCTGAAATGGCAACTGAAATCGAAACCAAAATCAGAGAGAAAATTAAAGAAATGCAGGCTTCGTAAAAATATTAAATGGGAGAATAAATATGATCTTCTCGTTTAAAAATTCAGATATATGTAAACCTATAAAACACCTTTTTACATTTCATTCAATTACCATTTTATAGTTGAATTTTTTTGGGTTAGTTAATCGAATTGCCCCGATAGTCTTGTCGGGGCAATTTTTTTTAGCCCCCTCAATCCCCCAAGGGGGAAGTTGATTGCGTTTTACTGTGGATGCCACGAATGCACGAATATATTTTTCAGTGAGAGTATAGAAAATGAGAATACGATAAAGATATTTAAAACGACAAAGCTATTTCACGAAGCTATTTTGCAGATTCCCCCCTTCGGGGGGATTAAGGGGGGCTGCTTCTTCCAATTTTCCATTCAATTTTTCTTAATTTGCACTCCTAAATTTAACCATTGTCACTTCGTGCAAACAGAATAAAAGCGCATTTAGCACTAATCGGAACGAATATTTTTTTCGCAATCAATTTTTCTGCGGTTAAGTATCTTATCAACAATCATTTTATTCAGCCTTTTGGTTTGAATTTTATCAGAATGTTTTTTACAACATTGCTTTTATGGATGTTTTACTTTTTAAATCCAGTTAAAATTTCTGTTAGAAAAATTCACTATAAAAGGTTTGTTATTTGTGCCCTATTAGGTATCGTTATTAATCAATTACTTTTTATTAAAGGATTATCAATGACGTTTTCCATTCACGCTTCATTATTGATGTTAACGACTCCAATTTTTATTACCATTATAGCTGCATTCATTTTAAAAGAACACTTGCATAAATTTAAAATTCTGGGTTTATTGTTAGGAATAACCGGCGCACTTGTGTTGATTATGGGAAGAAAAAATTCTGGAACTGGCGCTAATGTATTTTGGGGAGACATTTTTGTAATCATCAATGCGATCTGTTATTCATGCTATTTTATTTTAGTTAAACCTTTAATGAAAAGATATTCTGCCATGTCTGTAATAAGAGTATTATTTACGATAGGAACTTTTATAGCATTACCAATTTGTTGGAATGAATTTATCGCCATACCATGGAGCCATTACACGTTATTATCAACTTCGATTTTGTTGTTAATTGTTGTTGGTGGAACATTCTTCGCATACACTTTTAATCTTTACGGCATCAAACATCTTGGCGCATCTGTATCTGGTTCTTACATTTATACCCAACCTTTTTTTGCAACTGTTATTGCCATGATTTTTATGAACGAAACCTTAGATATTTATAAAATCATTGGAGGTATTTTCATTTTCTCAGGTGTTTATTTTGTAACAAAAAAATTAAATCATGTTTGATTACATCGTAGTATCCAATGAAAATGAATATCGTATTGCTGCAAATCTTTTCCAAGAATATGCTGAATGGTTAGGTATTGATTTAGGGTTTCAAAAATTCGAAGATGAATTGTTAACATTGCAAAAAATGTATGGTCATCCTCATGGAACAATAATTTTATGTACTTCGGATAATGAATATATTGCCTGTGTTGCCGTAAGACCCATCGACAATAAAATTGCAGAATTAAAACGAATGTATGTCAAGCCCAATTTTCAGAGAAAAGGAATTGGGGAAGAGTTACTTCGACTTTCATTGTCATTTTCAAAAAATGCAGGTTATGAAAAAGCTAGATTAGATACCTTAAACACCATGTTACCCGCCATGAACCTTTACACCAAAAATGGCTTCAAGGAAATACCTGCCTATTACTATAATCCTGAGCCCACGGCAGTTTACTTTGAAAAATCACTTTAAATATTTTTAGGATAATCGAAGAAGAGAAAAGTCTTTTTTGAATCTGCAAAATCTTCCCAGCTATTGACTTCTGATTTTACTGCAAAAACACCGCAAGTAGGCATATTGTCTATATAAATATCCTCATCTAAAGTATTCACAAATTCAGAAATACCAGGGTTGTGGGTAAAGACAGCTATAGTATTAAAATCATCGTCCGTTCTTGCAATAACATTTGCTATAGTATTAGATGGTGCATGATACAACTCCTCTTTAAAAATAATATTTTTCTTGTCTACTGAAAAAACTTTACAGAAATGTTCGCAGGTTTGACGTGCTCTTAAAGCTGGACTACTAATGAAAGCATCAATCTTAATTTTTTTACTTAACAAACGTTTTGCCATTTCAGGAGCATTTTCATGGCCTCTGTCATTTAATGGTCGTTCAAAGTCTGATTGATTGAAATCTGCCCAACTGCTTTTGGCATGTCTGACAATATAAAGTGTTTTCATTTTTATAAGTTCATTCTAATAGCCTCTTACATTTTTACCTTCCAAATAATTGTGTAGTGCCTTGTTGCAAACTTTATTTCCTCCAGGAGTGGGATAGTTGCCGGTAAAATACCAATCACCTTTATTATTGGGACAAGACTCATGAAGCGCTTCAATAGTTTGGTAAATTACCTCAACAGGAATTGTAAAATCAGATGGGGTAATCAGCTCGGCAATTTTATCAGAAATTTCCTGTAATGAAAAAGGTTTGTAAATCTGACGAACAAGGTTTTCTGTATGCAAGTTGTTGCTGGCTTCCAGCGATTTGTATTTTTCTTTTAAAGAGGTCAATATATCTTCCATTCCTCTTTCTTTAAGCAATTCGATTGCAGCTTTAAAGGCAACGAAATCTCCCAATTTGCTCATATCAATTCCATAACAATCGGGATAACGTATCTGAGGAGCAGATGAAACTACTATTATTTTTTTAGGGTTCAACCTGCCTAACATCCTGATGATACTCTCCTTTAAAGTAGTACCTCTTACGATACTATCATCTATCACAACAAGCGTATCAGTATCTTTCTTCACTGTTCCATAAGTGATATCGTAAACGTGTTGTACCATCTCATTTCGGCTATTGTCTTCCGTTATGAAGGTTCTCAATTTTACGTCTTTGATGGCGATTTTTTCAATTCTAACTTTTCGGTTGATCATCTCCGTTAGCTTCTCTTCATCAAAATCTTTTTGCCAACTGAGTATTCTTTCTGTTTTGATTTTGTTGAGATAATCTTCAGCTCCTTTAATCAAACCATAAAATGCTATTTCCGCTGTGTTGGGAATAAAAGAAAAAATAGTATTTCTAAGGTCATAGTCAATAGATTTCAAAACAATATCACTGAGGTGATAACCCAATGCAATTCTTTCTCTGTAGATTTTTTCGTCGCTGCCTCTGCTGAAATAAATTCTTTCAAAGCTGCAGGCTTTTCTTTCTTTGGTTTTAGTAACTTGTTCGATGTTGTAGCTTCCGTCTGCTTTGATGATTAAAGCGGTTCCGGGCATCAATTCCTTAACCTCATTTTCTTCAAGGTTGAATGCAGTTCGGATTGCAGCTCTTTCGCTAGCAGCAACAATAATATCTTCATCAATATAATAGTAAGAAGGTCTGATGCCATGTGCATCTCTAACAATGAAAGAATCACCATTGCCCATCATACCTGCAACATGAAATCCGCCATCAAACAAAGGCACTGCTTTTTTCAGAACCGATAGGATATCTGTTTCACCTGGATGGGCCTCATCTTCCTTTACTAGAAAATGATGCATCACTTCCATCATAGCGGCTAAATCACTTTGTTTTTGAAAATCATCAGGCTGAAGTGAAATTTCCTTAAAAAGTTCTTCTGTATTTACCAGATTGAAATTTCCTGCTAATGCAATATTTCTTGAAGGAATAATGTTTTGTTTGATGAAAGGATGACAAAAAGCAATATCATTTTTCCCCTGAGTACCATATCTTAAGTGTCCCAGTAATATTTCACCCATAAAATTAAAATGGCCCTTTAATAATCCGGGGTGATTTTTAATATCCGTCTGATTCCTTTCTATTTCTTTGATTTCTCTTCCGATTCTTTCAAATATATCAGCAATGGGCTGGTTTGCATTACTACGAATTCTATGTAAAAAAGGATAGCCGGGTTCTGTATCTAATTTTAAGGCAGCTACACCAGCACCGTCTTGGCCTCTGTTGTGTTGCTTTTCCATTAATAGGTACAGCTTATTTAAACCGTAAAGAACATCCTGATATTTTTGCTGATAATGGCTGAAAGGCTTTCTGAGCCTGATAAAAGCAAGTCCGCATTCGTGTTTGATTGCATCGCTCATAATAGAGATAGCATAAATTGAAGTGCAAAAATAAACTATCGTAGGTCAGCAAACAAGAACGAGGCAAATTAAAGAGGAAATAATTCAAAAAAACCAGAATTGGTTGTTGGTGATAGGAGTTAGGGATTGGGATTTTGGAACAAGGAATTAGTAATGAGGAATATCTAGCCTGCAGTGTAATATAGACTTACCTGTTGCGATAACTTTAAAAACTACATTCTTAGTGGTGAAACCCAATAATTACAATCCAGCTATATTTATACCCACCTGAAGTAGATTCATGTTAGCTGTGACTTTATCCTTGAAAATGGAAGTAATATTATAGCTACCAAAAACCGAAAAATTAGCATATCCAACTCTTGCGGTAACGGCTAAACGAGTGGTATTGAAATAACTTTTAGAAGTTAATTTTTCTGTATAATCTTTCAACTTGGTTCCTGAAGCATTTACCAGTGTTTTACCTTTAGAATGGGCGTTTAGCAAAGTGCCAATTTTAACGCCAACTGCAAGTTTTACTGATTTGTTAGGATTCTCAGGGTTAGAAAAATACCTTAATTCAATAGGTAATTCCAGATAAGTGGTGCTGATTTTATATTTACTGAATCTTGTTAACGTATCCAATGAATTGAATTTAAGAACAGGTGTAACACCTGTAATATCAGCATTCATTCTGTTTAAAAAATAATGGCTAGAGCCAATTCCCAAACCAAATGCTGCGCTTAAATGAGCATTCGACTGAAAAGGCTTATTAATCATAAAGTACACATTTGCACCTCTGGTACTTCCGGCTCTGCGACTGCTTATGCTATCAGGGGCATTCAGCCAGTAATCAGAAGAAACCTGAAACATAAAATGATCGTTTGGAAGATTTTTCTGAGTATTGATCTTTGGCAGTGCCGTTTGAGCAAACAATGAAAGATTTACAATTAGTCCAAATAGTACAAAAATAATTTTTCTCATATCAATTTCTTGTGGCGCAAATTTAATCTAAACCTTGGTTAATTAAAGGTTAAACGAAAAATAAATTAATTCAAGAATCCTATGATTTTGTTTCGTTCCAAGTTTTGTATTCTGGATAATTGATGTTTCGATCTGCAGGTATTTCAGTCAATGGGCTACATTCGCTCCAATGTTGTCTCATGTTTTCTGGCAATTGCTGGTATAATTTGGTGCCTTCTGATTTCCATGTAATCATTTCATCAGTCACCTCTTTAATTTTCTTTGCAGGGTTGCCAACAATCAAACTTCTGTTTTCAAAAACCTCATCTGCTTTAATAAAACTCAATGCACCAACAATACATTCATCACCGAGTTGTACATTATCCATGATGACTGCATTCATGCCAATCAAACAATTTCTTCCAATAGTAGCGCCATGAATAACGGCACCATGACCAATATGTGCAGCTTCTTTCAGCAAAACCGTTACACCTGGAAACATGTGAATGGTGCAGTTCTCCTGTATGTTACATCCATCTTCAATGATGATTTGTCCCCAGTCGCCTCTGATGGCTGCGCCTGGTCCGACATAAACATTTTTTCCGATGATGACATTTCCTGTTACGCAAGCCTGAGGATGAATAAAACTGCTTGGGTCTACAACAGGAATGATATGGTTAAACTGATAAATCATGATAATCAGATAAGGGTTTTGTTGGTTCTATAGCAAGTGCCTTTAAACACTGCTACTACATGTTCGTGCTGATTGGTTATTGTAATATGGTATAAACCCGTTGACTTGCCATTATGTAATTCTTTGGCTTCCGCTATTAGTACATCATCAACATGAACAGGTTTTAAAAAGTTGATGCTGGTATCTAATGCCACAGATAAAATATTTCTGTTATTGCATGCAAAAGCAAAAGCGCTGTCTGCCATTGAAAAAGCAACACCACCATGAATGATGCCCAATCCATTAATCATTTCTTTTCTGATGGTCATGGTGATTTTGCTGTAGCCTTCTTTAATATCAATCACTTTTATTCCTAACCATTGACTGAACAAATCATGTTTCATCATGTGTTCGACAACTAGTGATGCTTTTAAATCATTTTCGCTATTCATTATTATGCTCCTTTAAAATTTGGTAATCTTTTTTCTATAAAAGCGTTTACACCTTCCTGATAGTCTTCGGTAACAGCTGCTTTGTTTTGTAACTTATCTTCAAGGAGTAACTGCTCTGTCAAGTTGTTTTGTAACGATTGATTTAATGCTTGTTTGGTAAAAGCAAAAGCCTGTGTTGGCATTTGAGCCAATGTTTCAGCAATTTTAAAAGAGTCATCAGCAAAACTTTCAGCAGAAAAATATTTATAAATCATACCGATTCTTTCAGCTTCAACAGCTGTTACTTTATCGCCCATCATCATCAATGCACTTGCTTTTTGAAATCCAATTAATCTTGGCAGAAAATAAGTGCCGCCACTGTCGGGTATCAAGCCGATTTTAGAAAATGCCTGAATAAAACTTGCATTTTCATTTGCCACAACAATATCACAACATAAAGCAATATTGGCTCCTGCGCCAGCTGCCACGCCATTAACAGCACAAACTATTGGCTTTCCAATATTTCTAATTCTGGTTACAATTGGATTATAATGTTCAATCAGAATTTTATCGAATGTTGCAGGATTCTCACCAATAACTTCTCCTAAATCTTGACCAGCACAAAATGCTTTACCATTACCAGTAATATAGATGCATCTTACTTCACTGTTTTTTTCACATTC
>CALCNY010000264.1 GCA_937897585.1 uncultured Chitinophagaceae bacterium
CATTTTTTATTTTTTTGCCACAAAGGCTCGAAGGCACAAAGGGACACAAAGTTGTTTTTTTTATTTGTTTAGCCACGAATTAAAGGCCCCCTCAATCCACCAAGGAAGACTTTGATTGTGTTTTGCTTGGTGGCGGCACTAATTCATGACTTTTTTTGATTTTTGAATTTTTAATTTTTAATTATTTAACCACGAATTCACGAATTGTTTTTTGATTTTTGACTTTTGAATTTTGAATTTTGAATTTCGATTCATAATGAAATGATTATTTCATATCCTCAAACCCACTTTTACATTTTACATTCAATATTTTACATTTTACATTTCTCTACTCCAACTCCCCCATCGCCATCATCAACTCATTATAACTATGTTTATCATTCAGTCGCTTGGCTACTTCCATTCCTTTTTCATAGGTATCTAGTGCAATTTCAATCTGCCCCAACTTTTCCAATAATTTTGCCTTGTGATAATAAGAGCCGACATAGTCAGGTTCCCTTTCCAACAAATCATTGAATTGAAGCAAAGCCTCTTCATCTTTACCAATTTTGATATACTCCAATGCTAATGCATGTTGCAAAAAGCTGTCTTTTCCACCTTTGCTTAACATTTCAGTAATTTTTTCTATCCTACTCATAACAATGCTTTGTTTAACAGGTCAATGGAATTATATTTGCACCCTGAAAAGGATTGAATACTTCCTTTTTACTCTCAAGTATAAAAAATTAGTTTATGAAGATATTGATTTGTATCAGCAAAACTCCCGATACGACCGCAAAAATAGCCTTCACGGATAACAATACGAAATTTGCTGCTGATGGTGTTCAATGGATTATCAACCCTTATGATGAATGGTATTCATTGGTAAGAGCGATTGAACTTAAAGAAGCTGATCCATCTGTTGTATTGCATCTGGTAAATGTTGGGGGCGCAGATAGCGAACCCATCATCAGAAAAGCATTGGCATTAGGCGGTGATGAAGCTATTAGAGTAAATGCTGATCAATCAGACAGCTATTTTACGGCTACTCAAATCGCTCAAATAGCCAAAGAAGGCAGTTATGATTTAATCTTCACAGGTAAAGAAACCATCGATTACAATGGCTCTTCTATTGGTGGCATGATTGCTGAAATCCTGGATTTACCTTTTGTATCTCACGCTGTAAAATTTGATTTGGCAGGTCAACAATCAACCATCGTTCGTGAAATTGATGGTGGTGAAGAAACTGTGCAAGCCAATTTGCCATTGGTTGTCAGCTGCCAAAAAGGTATGGCCGAACAACGCATTCCAAACATGAAAGGCATCATGGGCGCAAGAACAAAGCCTTTAAAAGTGATTGAACCTGCTACTTCTGAAATCTTAACGACTGTTGTAGCATTCGATTTACCTCCAGCAAAAGCGGGCGTGAAATTGGTTTCAGCCGACAACCCTGAAGAACTGGTGAGATTATTAAGCGAAGAAGCAAAAGCCATTTAATTCTAACATTTCAACTAAAAAATATGAGCGTTTTAGTATTTATAGATATAGCAGACGGCCAAATTAAAAAAGCATCATTTGAAGCAGCTTGTTACGGAGCACAAACCGCAGCTCTTTTGGGTACTAATGCAGAAGCCATTGTTTTAGGCACTTGCGATGCTGATTTAGCTGTACTCGGACAATACGGAATCAGTAAAGTACATACTGTTGCCGATCCAAAGTTGAATCATTTCGACAGCCAAGTGTATACTAAAGTAATAGCTGAAGCGGCTGCCAATGCAGATGTCATTGTATTTTCAAACAACACCACAGGAAAAGCAATTGCCCCAAGATTGAGCGCAAGATTGAAAGCGGGCTTGGTAACCGGAGCAGTGGCTTTACCCGACGTTTCAGCAGGTTTTGTGGTTAAGAAAAGCGTGTTCAGTGGTAAAGCTTTTGCCAACATTGGCATCAATAGCGCTAAAAAAATCATTGCATTGAATCCCAATGCTTTTAATATTTCAAAAGTTGAAGGAACTGCTGAAATTGCAGTTTTTAACACTGAAATTCCAGCATCAGCAGTAAATGTTGTTTCTGTGAATAAAGTTACCGGAGAGGTTCCTTTGAGCGAAGCGGATATTGTGGTGAGCGGCGGTAGAGGTTTGAAAGGACCGGAAAACTGGGGTTTGGTCACAGATTTAGCTAAATTATTAGGCGCCGCTACCGCATGTAGCCGCCCTGTTGCTGATATTCACTGGCGTCCGCATCATGAGCATGTGGGTCAAACCGGATTGGCTATTGCACCAAATTTATACATTGCGATAGGTATTTCAGGTGCCATTCAGCATTTGGCGGGCGTGAACAGAAGCAAAACCATCGTTGTCATCAACAAAGATCCTGAAGCTCCATTCTTCAAAGCCGCTGACTACGGAATTGTTGGAGACGCATTTGAGGTGGTTCCCAAAATCATCGACGCCGTAAAGAAACTGAAGGGAATGTCATAAATCATATCCACAACAAATAAATTCAAGCCTTTCGAAAAATTTTGAAAGGCTTATTTTTTTATATTTGTAAACTTGAGCTAATACATATTTAATATGAAAAAAATAGAACTGGAAATTGTCGCCCTATCACACAGTATCACCCAAACTCATTCTTATGCAGTTGTACTTGGTGAAATCAATGGTTTGAGACGTTTACCAATTGTAATTGGAGGCTTTGAAGCACAAGCTATAGCGGTTGCTCTTGAGAGAATGACACCCAGTCGCCCATTAACTCATGATTTGATGAAAAATTTCATGCTGGCTTTCAATGTTGAACTTCATGAAATTGTCATCAACGATTTACAAGAAGGCATATTTTATTCACAGTTGGTTTGCAGTTCTTCAAATGATACCGTAGTTATCGATTCGAGAACTTCTGATGCCTTAGCCATAGCCGTTAGATTTGGTTGCCCAATTTACACTTACGAAAATATACTTGTACAAGCTGGTGTTTTGATGGATGATGAAAATAAAAAAGTAGGTTCTCCTGCTTCCGGTCCTGCTTCTGTAACTTCTGAAACGGGTGGTTCAGACAACCTGAAAACCATGACCACAAAGGATCTCAACAGCATGCTTAATGATGTGCTTGATCAGGAAGATTACATCAAAGCTATTGCTATAAGAGATGAATTAAAGAGCAGAAACGAAAAAGATTAACTGCTTTTACTCTCTTTTAAAAATCATCTCAATGGTTGCGTTTCCCAATGCCAAAATTAATTTAGGTTTATACATCACAGGAAAAAGACCTGATGGCTACCATAATCTTGAAACTGTTTTCTATCCCATTGCTTTAAAAGATGTACTTGAAAT
>CALCNY010000265.1 GCA_937897585.1 uncultured Chitinophagaceae bacterium
CTTAACCAACGAATTCCCATCGCGGCGACGTAGCGGGCGGACGCCGAGGCGACGAGAACAGCGGCGAGTGCGGCGGCCGTGGCGATGGCAGCGGCGGCCCCGCGGCCGCTTCCGCCGCAGGCGGCACCCTCCGAGCAACGCGACAGTCTCGAGCGCCAGATCGAGGAATTCCGAAGGGCTCGCCAGGGCATGCCCGCGCCCCTGCGCGTCACCTGGCAGTTCTGGTACACGTCCTTCAATGGCTTCCAGGCAGAGTTGTTTGGTAATCCCTTTGTTTCTGTATTCTTCAAGTGTCATGGCAGAACAGAGGTAAATGGTTTCATATTGAGCACCAATTGGTGTTTTTTCAAAGAGTTCGGCTTCTGTTATTTCATTTTCAAGAAACAACTGCATCAATTCTTTGGTGGTGGGAATCAAAATAATCCAGATATAAGGGCCCTCGCCATCATCTTTTTCGATCAACGCATTTGGATGTAATTGAAATAGTCGATTGATGACATCTTCATTGACATCCAATTGGTTAGGATCATTTTTGGTATTAAAAGAAGATTCAACCAATGCCATCATTCGCTCAAAATTGGAAAGGGACATAAAAATTTAATTTTTTAAAAAAGAAGTCGCGAAGTTAATCACATAAACTACTACATAAAATGACAACACACATAAATCTAAAAACCTATTTATACATAACCGTAAGTTAACCCAAAAGAAGACTAAAAAATTTATGAAATCTAGTTAAAAATTAATACTTTCGGTGCCTCTTTATAAAAACACTTAATCATGAAAAAACTTTTACTGAGTTTGCTGGCGATTTCAATGCTACAAATTGTGTCTGCACAGCAAAGCAAATACTGGAATGCTCATTCCGGTACACAGAGTATTGTTACCGATAAAAGCGTAGCAAGACTTTCTTTCCCAAAAAAATTCAAATTGTTTGATTTGAACCTTCAATCATTGAAGCAAGATTTGTTTACAGTGGTTGATAATGCTTCAAGTCACACTGTTGTCATTTCACTCCCTAACGTGGATGGACAATTAGAGCAATTTGAAATGGTAGAAGCGTCAAACTTCGAACCAGCTTTGCAAGCTCGTTTCCCTGAAATCAGAGCTTTCTCAGGAAAAGGGATTACAGACAAATATGCAACATTGAAATTGAGTATCTCTCCACAGGGAATTCAAACGATGTTGTTCAGAACAGATAAACCAAATGAGTTCATTGAAGCGTATTCACAAGATCACACTGTATATGCAGTATTTGTGTCTCAAAGACAACCTGGTCAATTGCCATGGTCTTGTGCTACAGAAGACAGAATCATGGCAGATGGAATTAATACTTTGGTCATGAATTCAGGCGCGACTGCAAGATCAGGCGGAGATTTGAAAACAATGAGATTGGCTCAATCAGTAACTGCGGAATATTCTAATTATTTTGGCGCTACCAGTTCAGCTCAGGTTTCATTGGTACTTGCAGGCATCAATGCAACATTAACCCGTTGCAATGGTGTTTATGAAAAAGACCTTGCTTTACACTTAAATCTTATTGCAAATACAACTTCTGTAATATATTACAATGCATCAACCGATCCTTATGATGCAGCAACTGCAGGTGCAGGCGGAACATGGAATGCTCAATTACAATCAACACTTACTTCAGTTATTGGAGATGCTAATTATGATATCGGCCATCTATTTGGTGCTTCAGGTGGCGGTGGTAATGCAGGATGTATTGGTTGTGTATGTACCAATGGTTCTAAAGGAAGTGGCTTTACTTCACCTGCGGATGCCATTCCTCAGGGAGATAATTTCGATATTGACTATGTAGTTCATGAAGTTGGTCACCAATTGGGAGGAAACCATACTTTCTCTATGAGCAATGAAGGAACAGGCGTAAACGTAGAACCAGGTTCAGGTATTACCATCATGGGTTATGCTGGTATTACTTCACAAGATATGGCTTCACACTCTATTGATATTTATCATGCTGCAACAATCGGACAGATTCAAACTAATTTGGCGGCAGTAACTTGTCCGGTAACCACTAGTATTGCTGCAAACAATGCAACACCAGTTGTAGCTACAGTAAGCAATTATACTATTCCAAAAAGCACTCCATTTGCATTGACAGGTTCTGCAACAGATGCCAATGGTGATGCATTAACATATTGCTGGGAACAAAATGACAATGCTTCATCTTCTCAAACAGGCGCCAGTTCAGTAGCCAGTGCTACAAAAGCAAGTGGCCCTAACTGGGTTTCATTCAGACCAACAGCATCTCCAACAAGATATTTCCCGATGTTGTCTACAATTTTAGCCGGTGGACTTACAACAGGTCCAATGACAGGTGGTGATGCAGGTATGGTTACTGAAGCATTGAGCTCAGTGGCCAGAACTTTAAATTTTCGTTTGACAGTAAGAGATAATGCTCCTTATAGTTCTACAGCTCCAATAAAAGTTGGTCAAACTCAATTTACAAATATGGTAGTAACTGTAAATGCAACTGCTGGACCTTTCGCAGTGACAGTGCCTAATACTGCGGTTAATTGGGCAGGTGGATCTACACAAACCATCACATGGTCTGTAAATAGTACCAACATTGCACCAATTAGTTGCGCCAATGTAAAAATTTCATTGAGTACTGATGGTGGATTAACTTTCCCAACTGTACTTGCTGCAAGTACACCAAACGACGGAACAGAAGCTTTGGTGATTCCTACAACACCATCTACAACTGCTAGAATCAAAGTTGAAGCTGTTGGAAACATTTTCTTTGATATCAGCAATACCAACTTTACCATCAGTGGTGCGGTTGCTTGTGGAGATCCAATTGGATTGTCTTCATCAGCTGTTGGTAATAACGTTGCAACATTAAGTTGGACTGTAGTAGCTAATGCACTTAGCTATGCAGTAGATTATAAATTAAATACAGCAACTACTTGGACAAGTTTCTCAACAGCTCAAACAACTACAACTGCTAACTTGAGTGGTTTGACCCAAGGTTCATTATACGATTGGAGAGTAATAGCAACATGTACTGCAGGTAGCGGAAACTATGTAGCTGCTCAATTTACAACAACAGCTCCTTTTGTATGTAATGCTCCTTCAGGTTTGTCTTCTACAGTTACTTCTTCTGGAGCAACTGTAAGCTGGACAGCTGTTACAGGCGCAGTAAGTTATGCAGTTGATTATAAATTAAGCACAGCTACAACATGGACAAGTGTTGCCACTGCTTCAACAGCTACATCAGTTGCGATTAGCGGTTTATCAGCAAGCACTTTATATGATTATCGTGTAAGCACAAGTTGCGGTACAAACGGAGCTAGCGGATTCTCTTCAGCACAGTTTACTACCAGCGCACCGTTTGTTTGTAATGCACCAACAGGTTTAACATCATCAGCAATCAGTGCAACAGGCGCAACTGTAAGCTGGACAGCAGTTACAGGCGCAGCAAGCTATGCAGTGGATTATAAATTAAGTACAGCAACAACATGGACAAGTGCTGCTACAGCATCAACAGCTACATCTGTTGTTATTAGCGGGTTAGCTGCAACTTCTTTATATGACTATCGAGTAAGTACAAATTGCGGAGCTAATGGTGCTAGTGGTTTTAGTGCTGCACAGTTTACTACTATCGCAGTTTCTGTTTGTGGAACAGCATTTGAACCGAATGAAACTACAGCAACTGCAGCAGCTATCACTTCGGGTGTTGTTAATTCAGCAGCGATTACAACTGCAACAGATGTAGATTATTTCAAAATAACAACTACGGCTACCAGCAATATTGTTTATAATCTTGTAGGACCAGCTGGAGTTGATTATGATTTGACAATATATAACAGTGCAGGAACATCTGTAGGATCAGCAGCAACTACTTCTTCAACAGAAACAGTTTCATTAACAAACCAGGCTGCAGGTACTTATTATATCAAAGTATTTGGATATTCAGGTGCGTTTAGTGCTACCTGTTATACGATTCAGGCAACTGCTACAACAGTTACTTCTTGTTTAAGTACATATGACAATGCTACAAACAATACAGCTAACAACGCAACTGCAACTGCTCCTGTAATTCCTTTTAATACAAACATTACCGGACAAATTGGTACAGCAAGTGATGTGGATCATTATAAATTCACAATTACTACAGCAGGTACTATAACATTAACATTAACCACTTTGCCAGCTGATTATAATTTAAGATTGGTAAACAGTGCAGGTACAATTATTACAACATCTGCAAGTACTGGTACAACAAGTGAAACCATCAATTATACTGCAGCTGCAGGTATATATTATGCTCGCGTTTATGCTCCACTTAGTACAACTTTTAATGCTACTTCTTGCTATACACTAAAAGTACAATTAGGAACAGCTACTAAAGAATTGTATACAGACAATTCACTTGAAGTATTTCCAAATCCTGTTCAAAATATGTTGAATGTGGATTTGAAATCAAATAAAGGTATTTCTGAAATTCAATTGTTTGATATCAATGGAACTCAAGTAATGAGCAAAAGAACATCTTCAGTAAGATCACAAATGAATCTATCTATATTACCTGCTGGCATCTATTTGATGAAAGTGGTAAAAGATGGAGTAGTTGTTTCAAAAACGAAAGTGGTGAAACAATAAGCTGATTAAGAATTTTTCAAAAATAAGTTGATAAACTTTTAAGAAGTCCCGGTTGCCTTAGGTAGCCGGGATTTTTTTATGGGTATAAGGGAAAGCGGTTTTTTATATCGATGTTTTGATGTTGGATTATTTTGTTATTGCGATATTGCAATATTGCAATATCGCAATATTACGTGT
>CALCNY010000266.1 GCA_937897585.1 uncultured Chitinophagaceae bacterium
CTGATTTGGCTGGTCATTTTTTTATTAGTATTGAATACACCCATTTCTGAATTTTTGTTGGCAAGAATTGTTTCATCAAAACTTGTATTTTGGTTGGTGTTTTTTTCGATTTCTGTGAGTTTGGTGATATTAACTGAAAACAGAAAAAAAGAATTTGAAAGTCGTAGACACTATGCCGAAATACTTGCTTTAAAATCTGATCCGGCTAATGAGACTTTAATTCATTCTATGTTGTTGGATTTTCGAGATGAATTTTTGACGACTAATTTTTACAGGTTTGCATCTCCCATTTCAAGTATTGCATTAAAAGATAGTTTGATTAACAGTAACACCAGTGGGTATACGAACAAATACGACACTCATTTATTTGCCTACAAAGCAGATGAAACACCTCTTTACAATGAGGACGTTGTAACCTATAAGGATCTCAATACTATTTTATTATCACAGGCCAAACCGACAAATGTGCCTGGGCTGTTTTATTTCGACCAGTCTTTTGATCTCTTTAGCTACATTAGTAAAAAAGAAATTAAAGATACATTGGGAAATGCTTTGGGGTCTTTGTTCATCATTACTTCTCCTAAGCAACAAAGAAAAGATGCATTGTATCCTGAGTTGTTCACAAAAGGAAAGTTGAACTCAATTGAAAATTCTTCTGCTTATGCTTTTGCGCTTTATAACGACTGGAAGCTAATCAGCAGTCACAATGATTATCCCTTTCCTTCTGTATTAAAGAAAACTGATTTGCAGCAGAACGAGTTCGGAGAAATGAAAAATGGCAATTATAATGAATTACGATATTATGCTGGTGCTGGTAAAGTAGTGATCATCGCCAAAGAAAACAACTGGCCCATCGAGACTATCACTTTATTTTCTTACATGTTTTGTTGCTTTTTGATGGTGTCTGGCCTATTGTGGTTAATTAACATACTTGTCGTTTCCAAACTAAACAGAAAAAAAATAATTAGTTATTGGCAATTTTCTATCAGAAATCAAATTCATGGAACGATTATCTTTATTAGTGTTGTATCGTTTTTGGTGATCGGGATTGCTACCATACTATTCTTTGTTATTCATTATGAATCCAGCAACAGAGAAAAATTAAGCAGGGTAATTAGGATTATGGAAAAGGAAGTTAATTCCACTATCAAAGAAGGTTGGAATCTTACTGATACTACTGCTGTTAATACCGACAATTATGATAAAAAATTGGAACAAGCAGTGCAGAAGATTTCGGATATACATGGAGTAGATGTGAATCTATATGATTTGAATGGAAACCTAAGGATTTCTTCTTTACCATTACCATATAACCAAGGTATTTTATCTTCCAAAATGGATCCTATTGCTTATTTCCATTTGAACAATAAAAAGGAAATTCAATTTTTTCATAAAGAGAATATTGGAAATCTAACTTTCATAAGCAATTACATTCCGGTAATCAATGCAGAAGGAGACAATTATGCGTTTATCAATATTCCTTATTTTACTTCGCAGAATATTTTAAAACAAGAGATTTCAAACTTCTTAATTACTATCATCAATCTCAACGCATTTATTTTCTTATTGGCGGGTATCGCTTCTCTTTTTATAACTAACCGAATTTCTAATACATTTTCTTTGATCACAGAAAAGATGAAACGCATTAATCTGGGTTCCATCAATGAAGTCATTGAATGGGAACGTAAAGATGAAATTGGAGCCTTGGTGATGGAGTACAACAAAATGGTAAACAAACTTGAAGAAAGTGCAGCCATATTAGCAAAAACGGAAAGGGAAGGAGCTTGGAAAGAAATGGCAAGGCAAGTGGCTCATGAAATCAAGAATCCGCTTACACCCATGAAACTGAGCATGCAGTTTTTACAGAAATCAATCGATAACAACGCGCCTAATATTAATGAATTGGCCAAGAATGTTTCGGCCACTTTAATTGAGCAAATTGAACATTTAAGCAACATCGCTAACGCATTCAGCCAGTTTGCGAATATTGGCGATCCCAAAAAAGAAGATTTCGATTTGAATGATACTTTAAGGAATGTGATTTTACTTCATGAAGTAAATGATAATTTAATAATCAACAGGCACTTGTTGTCTGAGAAGATTATCGTGCGTGCCGACAAAACTCAAATCAATAGATTATTTACAAATTTGATTTTGAATGCCATTCAATCTGTACCTGAATACAGAGCTGTTGAAATTACAATAGCAGAAAAGATTGAAGGTAACTTTGTTATTGTGAAAATAATGGACAACGGACAAGGCATCAGCGAAGAAGTAAAGGCTAATATTTTCACACCCAATTTTACAACTAAGTCATCTGGTACAGGCCTTGGTCTTGCCATGTGCAAAAGAATTATTGAGCAAAGCGAAGGCGAAATTTGGTTTGAAACTCAATTGGAAAAAGGGACGGCGTTCTTTGTGAAATTGCCAATGAGTAATATGTAGTTTTATTTTTTCTTTGTTTCCAACCATGAATTCATTTCCGACAAACTAAAGCTACTTAGGTTTTGGGATTTATGTATCATTGCTTTTTGAGCAACTGCAACACCATATTTGATATCTTTTAATCCTTCGAGCGTGTGTGCATCGGGGTTTATCGAAATCAAAACATTTTTCTTTCTGGCATATTCAATTTGTCTCCAATCAATATCTAGTCTGCTGGGATGGGCATTAAGTTCGATCACTACATTATTCGCCGCACAAGCATCAATGATTGTTTGATGATTTACAGGGTAACCAGGTCTGCTAAGTAATAAACGGCCCGTCATGTGTCCTAATATTCTTGTGTGAGGATTTTCAATGGCCTTCATCAATCTCATCATGGCTTTTTCTTCATTCATTTTTAAATTGCTGTGAACAGAAGCAATAATCAAATCGAATTGTTGCAATGTATGTTCGTCGTAATCAAGATTGCCATCGTTTAAAATATCCGATTCTATGCTTTTGAAAATTTTAAAGGGATGTAACTTTTTGTTGAGCTCATTGATGTATTGATGTTGAGCATAAATTTTTTCAACAGAGAGACCTTGAGCATAAAAAGCTGATTTGCTGTGGTCGCTGATGACCAAATATTCCATTCCCATTTCTATGCAGGCTAATGCCATTTCTTCTATTGTATTGCTTCCGTCACTCCAATTGCTATGGCTATGGATTATGCCTTTGATGTCTTTAGTTTGGATGATATCAGGTAATGATTTGTTCTTAAATTCCTGAATGAAAGTTTCGTTTTCACGAAGAAATTCTGGGAAATAGGGTAGTGACCTGTTAGTAAAAAAATCTTGGGCAGATGATTCTGATGAATTATTAGTTGATTCGCATTGGATAAGTTCATTCCAAAAAGATGCCGATGCCGTATGTTCGATGGACTTTTTGATGAATTCAGATTCTTGTACTGGGTACAAATAAAGGTCAAGTCCTGCTGGGTTAGTATAAATAAGATGGTTGCTGTTTGCTTCTGTTAATGTAAGTCCGGGCGTTTGAGACAATAGTGCTATTATTTTTTCAGTCTCTGCTTGAACGAGGTATTCAATTTTATCTATAATTTCCAGTTGACGTTTAAACTGACCTGTAATTTCTAATTTTATTTGTGGCAGGCATTGGCTTAAAAAGTTTGTAAAATCAGATAAAATATTTTCAACTTGTGCGTATAAATAACGACCTCTGTTTTTGTTATAGAATTCGATAGCATCAATTACATTTTGTTGTGTTTTTTCGCCAAAGCCTTTGAATAATTTCAGTCTGTTTTCTTTGCAAGCATAAAGTAATTCGCCGATAGATTCAATTTCCATTTCTTTCCAAATGGTATTTATTTTTTTAGGGCCGATTCCTTTGATGCTGATCATTTCAATAATTCCAGTTGGTGTTTTTGAAATGATTTCTTCCAGTGCATTTATTTTTCCTGATTCGATATATTCAATAATTTTTTGACCAGTAGATGCACCAATACCGTTTAATGCAGAGATTTTTTCTTTTGGCATGTCATGAAGTTGCACGGTTAATTTTTCAATTGCAAATGCTGCTGATGCATATGATTTTGCTTTGAAAGAATTTTCACCATGTATGTCAGTTAGTTTAGCAAGCAGAGAAAGCGCATCTGCAATTTGATAATTATCCATAATTCAAAAATATGCAAAAGCAAATTATTTGTGTTTTAATTCTGACAGCGAATTGAATTCGCCATATTTTATTTTAATTAAAATTCAATAAACAAAAGATTGTGTTTAGGTATTCAATCGTTATTTTTTTCGCTAGCTAACTGTAATAACGGTGCTTGATAAACGAAATATTTTAAAATGTGTTTAGTTGAAAGCTATAACAGTAGGGGGTTGTAGACAAAAAAAAGTCCCGGTTAAAAAACCGGGACAATATCGTTTGCTTTTTCAAGCAAGCTAAGATTACTTCTTTTTAGCAGGAGCAGCTTTCTTTGCAGGAGCAGCTTTCTTTGCAGGAGCAGCTTTTTTAGCAGGAGCAGCTTTCTTTGCAGGAGCAGCTTTCTTAGCAGCAGCTTTTTTAGGAGCAGCTTTTTTTGCAGGAGCAGCCTTCTTTGCAGGAGCTGCTTTTTTCTTTGTAGCCATTTTTTAAAAATTTAATTGGTTAGTAAATAATACTTAAAAATAAATACTATTTTCTAATTACCAAAAAAAATTTTTATTTTTTTAAATCGAAGCTACAGAGACAAAAGTTTTATCTCCTTTAGATTTTTTAAATTCTACAACTCCATCAGCTAATGCGAAAATGGTGAAGTCTCTTCCAAGACCAACATTTTTACCTGGATGATAAACTGTTCCACGTTGACGAATAATGATGTTGCCTGCTTCTGCAGATTGTCCACCATAAATTTTTACGCCTAATCTTTTACTTTGTGAATCACGTCCGTTTTTTACGGAACCTTCACCTTTTTTATGTGCCATTATTTACGTTTTGAATTTTGAATTTTTTTTCAAAATTTAATTAAGCAATTGCAGTTACTTTGATGTGAGTGTACTGCGTACGATGTCCGTGTTTTTTACGGAAACCTTTTCTTCTTTTCATTTTAAAAGCGATTACTTTGTCGCCTTTTATTAGGTCACTTACAATTTCAGCTTTAACTACGGCTTTAACTGTTGATCCACTAGAAACACTGCTACCATTGTCGGTAAATAAAACATCAGTAAACTCAACTGAGTCACCGGCTTTCCCTTCAATGTGTGGAACATACAAGCTGTCGCCTGCTTTTACTTTAAATTGTTGACCTGCGATTTTAACTACTGCTAACATAACATACCCGAATTTAGGACGGCAAAGGTAAGCGTTTTACCTTATTTTCCTTAATTTTTTTAAATACTTTTTTTATTTTTTTATTCACTTCTTTCTTTTTGGGTAAAAAATACTGTGTACATAACATCTTTTTTCTAGTTTTTTCTGGATTATTAGCAAGATTTACCGTTTCCTAATCGACTCTAAATATTTAGTTTTCAATAAGTTTTAAATATTTTGACCGTTTTCAATTGGTTTCTCATTATTTTCGCCGTTACTATGCAAAAAATTTCTAGGTTTATTAAAATTGTTTTCAGCATTTATGCTGCTCTTATTCTTCTTGTATTAATTCTGGTGCTTTTCCCAATAGCGCTGATTCTGAATATTTTTCCTAAAAAAACAAGAGGCAATCTGTTATATAGAATAACTCGATTTGGAGTAGACATTGTCATGTTACTTTGGGGGATTTACCAACGTAATATATATGATGCGCCTCATGACAGAAAAAAAGCGATGATTTTTGTATTCAATCATATCTCATATCTTGATGCTATTACTATTTTAAAGGCAATTCGTTTTCAAAATATGAGAGGGTTGGGGAAATCTGAAATTGGAGATGTACCAATTGCCGGATTGATTTACAGAAGTGCGGTTATCATGGTAAAAAGAACAAGTGCTGAAGACCGTGCAAGAAGTATTGCAGATCTTAAAGAGGCACTACATCATAACATATCTATCGCTTTGGCACCTGAGGGTACATTCAACGAAACGGGCAAACCATTACTTCCATTCTTTGACGGAGCTTTCAAAATAGCCATCGAAACGCAAACACCCATTAAGCCATTATTATTCCTTGATACCTATGACCGATTGAATTATAATAGCATACTCTCGTTAACGCCTGGTCAAT
>CALCNY010000267.1 GCA_937897585.1 uncultured Chitinophagaceae bacterium
TACGAGATAAACATCGGTGACTGGAGTTCAGACGTGTGCTCTTCCGATCTGGTAAGTCAAAGTATTGCCGCAGGTACAAATTTTAAAAAAGGACAAAAAATATATTTAATGCTCAATTGAGCTTTTTAGATGCTAAAAGAGATTTTATACAAGGTTAACATTCGAGCGGTATCAGGAAATACAGCAATCGAGATAACGAATCTGCAAACAGATTCAAGATTGGTAACCCCCGGAACTTGTTTCATAGCTATAAAAGGAACGTTGAGTGATGGCCATCAATTTATTGAAGATGCAATTACTAAAGGAGCTGTGGCTGTTGTTGTTGAGCATCTTCCTGAAACCATTCATGCTCATATTACTTATGTTGAAGTAGCAGAGTCTGATGTTGCTGCTGCATTGATGAGTCACAATTTTTATGGCGAACCTTCCCATCAGTTAAAGGTGATAGGCGTAACCGGTACCAATGGAAAAACTACAATTGCCACTTTGCTTTGGAAATTGTTTACTTCATTGGGTTATAAATGCGGCTTGATTAGCACCGTGCAAAATCAAATCGGAAATGAAATCATTCCATCTACTCATACAACTCCTGATGCTATTCAATTGAATGCATTATTGAAAAGAATGGCAGATGAACAATGTACTTATGTTTTCATGGAATGCAGCAGTCATGCGATACATCAACATCGGATCACAGGTATCGATTTCGCTGCAGCTGTTTTCAGCAATATTTCACATGATCATCTGGATTATCATAACACCTTCGATGAATACATCCGTGTAAAAAAATCTTGGTTCGATGGGTTACCAAAATCTGCAATCGCGTTAAGCAATGCAGATGATAAAAGAGGTGTGATAATGCTTCAAAATACAGCAGCAAAAAAATGCTTCTATAGTTTGAAAACATTGGCTGATTTCAAAGGAAAAATTCTGGAGAATGGATTGACGGGTTTGCACATGACCGTAAATGATATTGAAGTTCATTTCAAATTAATCGGTGAATTCAATGCTTATAATTTGCTAGCGGTTTATGGAGTGGCGGTTAGTTTGGGTGAAGACAAATATGAAGTGCTACAAATGCTCAGCACATTAACTGGAGCCGAAGGGAGATTTGATTATTCATTAAGTCATCAAAAAAATGTTGTTGGAATTGTAGATTATGCACACACACCTGATGCCTTGTTGAATGTGTTGGTTACAATAAAAAACCTCAGACAAGGTGAACAAAAAATAATTACAGTAGTCGGTTGTGGCGGAAATAGAGATAATACCAAAAGACCTTTAATGGCTGAAGTGGCTTGTCAATACAGCGATAAAGTGATATTGACTTCAGATAATCCACGTAATGAAGATCCTTTGGAAATTCTAAAACAAATGGAAGCTGGTGTCAATGTAGTGTCTAGAAAAAAATGCATCACGATTGCAGACAGAAAAGAAGCTATTAAAACGGCAGTTAGTTTTTCAGAGAGAGAGGATATTGTTTTGGTGGCAGGAAAAGGACATGAGAAATACCAGGAGATAAAAGGTGTGAAGTATGATTTTGATGATAAAAAAGTGCTGAAAGAAATGTTTGAATTACTGGATAAATAAGAATTAAGTAAAATGATATATCAATTTTTTCAATGGCTGGCTAAAGAGCATCTTCGTTTTCCCGGAGCAGGTCTTTTTCAATTCATCACTTTCAGGGTGATGATTGCCTTGATTCTTTCTTTGATTATATCAACTGTTTACGGAAAAAAAATCATTCAGTTTCTACAGAAAAAACAATTAGGTGAATCGGTAAGAGATCTTGGATTGGCTGGCGAGCAAATGAAAAAAGGTACACCAACAATGGGCGGTATCATCATCATTCTCGCAATCATCATTCCAACTTTATTGCTTGCAGATTTACATAAAGTATATATCAGATTGATGTTGTTGTGTACGGTTTGGTTGGGCGCTATTGGGTTCATTGATGATTATTTAAAAATCAGAGCCAAGCGTATTGCAAAAGAAAAAGGAATTGACTACAAGAAATCTGATGCTGATGGATTAGCAGGAAGATTTAAGATTTTCGGACAAGTGATGTTAGGTATTATCGTTGGAGCCGCTTTGTATTTCACTCCTAGCGTAGTAGTAAAACGTGAAGTAATTTCAACACAGAATACTTTAGTGAAATCAAATAGCAAAGTAAAGTATGATACCATCATTGTTGATGGAAAGAAAAGAGTTTTTGTGAATGCAAAAACAGTCATTACCACTATTCCTTTTGTAAAAGGTCATGAGTTTAATTATGCGAAGTTATTACCAAAGAGCATGGAAGATTACGCATACATCGTGTATATACTGATTGTGATTTTTATTGTAACTGCAGTTTCCAATGGTGCAAATATTACGGATGGATTGGATGGATTGGCAACAGGTGTTAGTGCGATCATCGGAATTTGTTTAGGCATATTCGCTTATGTAAGTGGTAACATCAAGTTTGCAGAATACCTGAACATCATGTACATCCCTAACCTTGGTGAGTTGTCAATTTTTATTGCTGCTTTTGTAGGCGCATGTATCGGATTTCTATGGTACAATTCTTATCCGGCACAAGTGTTCATGGGTGATACTGGAAGTTTGGCTTTAGGTGGCATCATCGCAGCACTAGCTATTATTGTTAGAAAAGAATTATTGATACCTATTTTTTGTATGGTGTTTTTGGTGGAGAATCTGAGCGTGATGATACAGGTGAGTTATTTCAAATACACCAAAAAGAAATATGGCGAAGGAAGAAGAGTTTTTCTCATGAGCCCTCTTCATCACCATTACCAGAAAAAAGGTTTTCATGAGAGTAAGATTGCCGTGAGATTTTGGATTGTGACGATTTTGAGTGTGGCGTTGGCTATTGTGACGTTGAAGTTGAGATGATAATGACAATTGATAGGCTAGATAAGCTGGATAAACTAGATAGGCTAGATAGGACAGATAAGCTAGACATTATAAAGATAATCGATTACCCTTCGAAACTAAACTACCCATTAAATTCGATGCTTTTGAAGAACCATTTTTTCTTAAGCTTCACCGGAATCATGTATGCATGTACCTGATATATGGTGTTGTAAAAGAAAAAAACTTATCCTAAACAACAACAAGACATTTAAGGCTTTGTCCTGTAAATGTCAATACCATTGAAGAACCCTTTTAATCTATCCCTTCAAGATATTTTAGGTCAAACTTTGTCCTGTAAATGTCAATACCATTGAAGAACCATTTTAATCTGTAAAATCACCAACGGCTTTAATCCGTACCTTTTTTGATTTCAGATGAAATGGAATTCAAAGTATGAAAACAACAAATTATTTGCTGAAACAAACATGAAAAAAAGGGTAGTCATATTGGGTGCAGGTGAAAGTGGAGTCGGTGCGGCTTTGCTGGCTAAGCAAAATGGCTTTGACGTCTTCGTCAGTGATGGCGGCCCTATCAAACAGCAATACAGAGACGAACTGGTTCAATATGAAATTGAATTTGAACAGTCCGGGCATTCCGAAGAAAAAATTCTCAATGCAGATGAAGTGATTAAAAGTCCGGGTATTCCTGAAAAAGCTGAAATGGTGAAAAAAATCAGAGCAGCAAAAATTTCAATCATCAGCGAAATTGAATTTGCATTCAGATATAAAGGAGATAGTAAAGTAATAGCCATCACTGGAAGTAACGGAAAAACAACTACAACAGCATTGACGTATCATATTTTCAAAAAAGCTGAAAAAGATTGTGCCATGGTAGGCAATATCGGTTATTCATTTGCCAGACAGGTTGCCTTGGATCCAAAGCCTTTATATGTTGCAGAAATCAGTTCTTTTCAATTGGATGATATTAAATCTTTCAGACCAGATGTTGCTGTTTTGACAAACATCACAGAAGATCATCTTGACCGTTACGAATACAAAGTGGAAAACTATATCAAAAGTAAATTCAGAATCATCGAAAATCAGATAGAAGGGGATGTGTTCATTTACAACCTCGACGATCAGACAACGATGGACAATATATCTAAATACCCCATTAAATCAACCCAAGCTCCAATCACTATGAGTAAAGAATTACCACAAGGTGCCTATCTGACAAACGCAAAAATGTACCTTAAATGGAAAAGTGAAGAAATTCAAATGAGTGTTGAAGACTTTGCTGTTAAAGGAAAACATAATCAATATAATAGTATGGCAGCAAGTATGGCAGCAACGGCAATGGATATCCGAAAAGATAAAATCAGAGAGGCTTTGCAGACTTTTGAAAGTTTACAGCATCGAATGGAAACTGTGGCCACAATCAAAGGAATTGAATTTATCAACGATAGTAAAGCTACTAATGTAAACAGCACCTGGTATGCATTAGAAAGTATGACAAAGCCAGTTATACTAATTATGGGTGGAGTGGATAAAGGAAACGATTACGAAATGCTGAAGGAACTCGTGTCTGAGAAAGTAAAAGCAATCGTATGTATGGGTTTGGATAATACTAAAATCAATGAAGCTTTCGGCGATATCGTTCCTTTAATTGTGAATACCGAAAATACTTTTGATGCAGTAAAAACAGCTTATCATTTTGCCAATAAAGGCGAAGCTGTTTTGCTAAGTCCGGCTTGTGCAAGTTTTGATTTGTTTAAAAACTATGAAGACCGAGGCAATCAATTTAAAGAAGCAGTAAGAAATTTATAAGCGTATCAATCAATAAATAAGAATGTCAACTTTTGTTTCAAAAATAAAGCAGCTGTTCAATCCTTCAGAAAATGGAGCGTTGTCAACTTCAGTGCCTTTCAGAGGACTTGGAGATGTTGGCGGCAATATTGTAAGTAAAACAAAAGGAGACAGAGTGATTTGGGCAATTGTGTTGATACTTACGTTGGCGAGTTTGTTATTGGTATACAGCAGCACCGGTTCTTTGGCTTATAGATTGAGCAAAAGCAATGAAAGTTATTTGTTTAAACAACTTGCATTTATCATTCTTGGATTGCTCATTATTTATTTTTTTCACAAGGTAAACTATACCTTTTTTTCAAGGGTTGCATTGATATTATTTTTGGTTTCGTTGCCACTTCTGGTGTATACTTTGTTTTTTGGTGTGCAGCTTAATGCGGGTAGCAGATGGATAAGACTTCCGGTAATTAATATGACTTTTCAAACTTCTGATTTAGCTAAACTAGCGTTGTTTATGTACTTGAGCAGAATGTTGAGTAGAAAGCAACATGTGATTAAAGATTTGAAAAAAGGATTTCTGCCCATCATCATTCCTGTAGTTTTGATTACAGCATTGATTGCACCTGCAAATTTATCCACTGCATTATTAATTTTTGGAACGAGCATGGTGTTGATGTTTATTGGAAGGGTAAGTACAAAACATATGTTGGCTACTATTGGGTTTGCCATGATACCTGTTGCTTTGCTGGTAATGATTGCTGTTACCAATTATGATAAAGAAAATCACAGAGCTAAAAAATTACCTGAAGTGTTTACCGCTATGAAGCGGCTTCCAACCTGGATAGGTAGAATTCAGACTTTCTTATACAGTAAGAAAGATGATGACAATGAAAAACTGTATCAAATCAATCAGGCAAAAATTGCCATTGCCAACGGTGGCTGGTTTGGTCGTGGCCCAGGAAATAGTGTGCAAAGAAATTTTCTTCCACATTGTTACAGCGATTTTATTTATGCCATTATCATTGAAGAATATGGATTTTTTGGTGCCGCTTTCATGTTGATGATTTATCTGATTTTCTTATTTAGATGTATTAGACTCTATCGTAAATGTCCATTTGCATTTGGTGCTTTTCTGGCATTGGCATTGAGTTTTACTTTGGTAATTCAGGCTATTGCAAATATGGGTGTGAATGTGGGCTTGTTTCCAAATACTGGTGTTACACTTCCATTGGTAAGTATGGGCGGTAGTAGTTTCTTTTTTACTTGTATGTCGATTGGTATCATACTCAGTGTGGCAAGGAATGTTGAACAATTGGAAGGATCTCAATTACAGAAAGTAGAAGCTGAAGTAGAAGAAACAGCAGCAGTTAATGAATAAATGAAAGAACTCAGATGACAGGAAAGCGATTCATAATAGCAGGTGGTGGTACAGGTGGACATATTTTCCCGGCAGTTGCAATTGCCAACACCTTAAGAAAAATGAATCCTGATGCGGAGTTTCTTTTTGTAGGAGCTAAAGGAAAAATGGAAATGGAAAAAGTGCCGCAAGCGGGTTATCAGATTGAAGGTTTAACCATTGCGGGTTTTAATAGAAGTTCTTTGATTAAAAATATCGGCTTACCTCTGAAATTAATTCAAAGTTTTTTTCAGGTCTCTCGCATCATCAGCAAATTCAAGCCTGATGCGGTAATCGGTGTTGGTGGTTATTCAAGCTTTCCTGTGCTGCGATATGCACAATCGAAAGGCATACCCACATTCATCCATGAGGCCAATTCTTTTGCAGGCAAATCAAATATGATGCTAGCTAAAAAAGCTGTCAAAGTATTTACAGCTACTGATGGCATGGAAAAGTTTTTTCCAAAAGATAAAATCATCATCAGTGGCAATCCTGTGAGAAAAGCAATTATCAATACAGATACAGATCATGAAACCTGTTTGAATCATTTTGGACTTAAATCAGGAATCAAGACTGTGTTGTGTGTTGGTGGTAGTTTAGGCGCTAAGTCTATAAACGAAGCCATCGAAAAAGATATCAAGCTCTTTGAAGACAATAATCTGCAATTGATCTGGCAAACCGGTAAACCATTTATCGAAAAAGCCAGAACTATTTGCGAGCCTTATAAAAATGTTTATGTCAGCGACTTTATTACACAGATGGAATATGCTTACACTGCAGCTGATGTTGTTATCAGCAGAAGTGGAGCAATGTCTGTTTCTGAATTATGTATAGTTGCCAAACCGGTCGTTTTTGTTCCTTACCCCCATGCCGCAGAAAATCATCAGGCTGCCAATGCTGAAAAATTAGTAAGCAAAAATGCAGCGCTGATGATCGAAGACAAATTGGCACTGACGAATCTTATTCCTGCTGTTATTGAATTGACAAAAAACAATCAACAGCAGGAAATAATGAGACAGAACATTAAAAAGTTAAGCATTAGCAATGCAGATGAAATTGTTGCAAACGAAATTTTGAATTACTTGAATCAATGACAACTAAAAATAACATAACTGATTTTTTAAAAAAATTAGCCGTTGGTTCGGGTGAAGGTACAGCTGTTTATTTTTTAGGCATTGGAGGAATCGGCATGAGCGCATTAGCAAGATACTTTAACAGCAGAGGTGTAAATGTGAGTGGTTATGATAAAACAGAAACTGAGCTTACAAAGAAATTAGTAAGTGAAGGTATCAATGTTCATTATGATGACAACATTGAAAAGATTGATAAGAGCGCTGTGTTTGTTGTGTATACACCTGCTGTTCCTAAAGATCATCAGGAGTATAATTATTTTTTAAATCATCAATATGCTGTTTTAAAAAGAAGTGAGGTGTTGGGAATGATAACAACAAGCTCTTTCAATATATGTGTTGCCGGTACTCATGGTAAAACAACCACAAGTACAATGATTGCTCATATATTAAGACATAGCGGATTTGGATGCAATGCTTTCTTGGGAGGAATTGCTTCTAATTATGAAACAAATTTCTGGAGTAGCGAAAAAAATGTTTGTGTGGCAGAAGCGGATGAGTATGACAGAAGTTTTTTGCAGCTGAGTCCAGACATTGCTGTGATTACTGCTATTGATCCTGATCATTTGGATATCTATGGTAATGAGGAGAATTTCAGAACTGCGTTTATGCATTTCAGTGAAAAGATTAAAGAAGAAGGTTTGTTAATCATTAAGAGAGGACTTGAAGATGATTTTAAAACCAAGCATCAGCTTTCATATAGCAGTACAGATGCTTCTTCTAATTGCTTCGCTACTAATATAAAAATGAAAAATGGCTCTTATTATTTTGATGTTCATATTGTAGATGAAGTGATAACTGATTTTGAATTGAACATGGGTGGTATGCATAATGTTGAGAATGCAGTAGCTGCCATTGTTGCTGCAAAGAAAGCAGGAGTTGAAGATGATAAAATTCGTGAGGCTTTAGCCGCTTTCAAAGGCGTAAAAAGAAGGTTTGAATATATCGTTAAAAGCGATGAAATAGTGATGATTGATGATTATGCACACCATCCACAAGAATTAAGTGCGTTAATCAAAGGTGCGAAAGGGCTTTTTGCGAATAAAAAATGTACAGTGATTTTCCAACCTCATTTGTACACGAGGACAAGAGATTTCGCAACAGGTTTTGCTGAGTCTTTAAATCTGGCCGATGAAATTATTTTATTGCCGATTTATCCTGCAAGAGAAAAACCTATTGAAGGTGTGGAAAGTGAAATGATAAAAGAATTGATGCAGTCGGAAAAGGTGATTTGTTTTTCTAAAGAAGAGTTGTTGAATTGGGTGTCAGAAAAAAAAGCAAATGGAGAAATTGAAATGTTGATTACAGCTGGTGCAGGAGATATTGATACGTTGGTATCGCCCATTAAAAATATTATAGCATAAGCAAGTTTAAATCATAGCAATGTTCGAAAAAAATAAACTTAAAAAAATACTGACAATTAGCCTCTGGTCTTTACTGGGGTTAGCAGGTATTGCATTGCTTGTTGCTGCGCTTAATAAAAAACACGAAACGGTTTGCACAGGAATTGATATCGAAATTGGAGGTGTAAATAATAATTTTTTCATCAATAAACAAGATATCATCGCATTGTTGCAAAACAGCACTGGCGAGATGATTAAAGGAAAAAGAATTGTTGACTTCAACCTGGATACGATGGAGATGGAAATTAAAAAAGATGTATGGATTAACAAGGCTGAATTGTATTTCGATAAAAATGGAGTATTGAAAGTTTCCATTACTGCAAAAGATCCTGTAGCGAGAATATTTTGTATCGATGGTAGTTCTTATTATATCGACAACAATAAAAACATGTTGCCATTAAGTGATAGACATGCTGCAAGACTTCCAGTGTTTACCAATTTTCCAACACCCTTGAAAGTGCTTTCAGTAAAAGATAGTGCTTTGCTTGAAGATGTGAGAACGATGAGTTTGTTTATTCAAAAAGATGCATTTCTGATGGCTATAATCGATCAGGTGAATATAAACAACGACAGAAAATTTGAGTTGATTCCTAAAATAGGAGAGCAGCTGATTACATTCGGAGACATTTCGGATATGCAAGCTAAGTTTGAAAAACTAAAATTGTTTTATAAGAAAGTAATTCCAGTTTATGGTTGGTCGAGATACAATCGAATCAATCTTGAATACAAAGGACAAATGGTAGCAACGATAAAAGGCATTGATGATGTAGCAGCAGATTCAGTTCAAACTATTCAGCTGATGAAAGCATTGGCTACTTATTCTTCATTAATGGCATCAGATACTACACAATCGATGGTGCCTGATAATGAACATAATACTACTAATCCTGAGTTGATTAATAAATCTATCCAAAGAGAAGAAGCTGATGATAACAGTAATGTACAAACGACAACACCTGTTAATATTAAAGTGTCTGCAACAAAGCCAGTTCCAGTTGTAGTTCCTACTAAAGCTGCAGAAACAAAGCCTATTACAGCAAAACCTGCAACTTTGAAAACTGCGGCAACTCCAAAGTCTGCGATAACAAATAAGACAAACAACAAACAATCTCCCCCTTGGGGGAATAAGGGGGCTAATAAAACAACAGCAAAGCCAAAAGAGGTGATGCAACAGAAAAAAGCGGAGACTAAAACTGGAACAAAAAAGACGAATACGGCAAATGAGTATTAAACATAAAATTTAAAACAATTAAAATTATACAAACACACAAACACGAATCACTATGCAACAAGAACAACCCATCATTGTAGGCTTAGATATAGGTACTACAAAAATCGCAGCCATCGCAGGCCGCAAAAACGAATTTGGCAAACTTGAAATCCTTGGCTTTGGACGCGCCAACAGCAATGGCGTTCAGCATGGAATGGTATTGAACATCGACCAAACCATTAAGGCTATTCAAATTGCGCTTGAAAATTGTTTGAAAAGCAATCCTGAACTTGAAATCAATGAAGTTTATGTAGGTATTGCCGGACATCACATTAAAAGTTTACAAACAAGAGGTGATATCGTAAGACAAAATATCGAAGATGAAATCAGTCAGGAAGAAATTGATCGTTTGGTTGCTGATCAATATCGTACCTACATTCCTTTGGGTGATCAGATTATCGATGTAATACCTCAACAGTTTACAGTTGACAATCATCCTAATATCGCAAATCCAATTGGATACAGTGGTGTGAAAGTTGGCGCTAATTTCCATATCATTACGGGAGACAAAAATGCTATTAGAAACATCAACAGAAGTGTTGAAAAATCAGGCTTAAAAACAAAAGACCTTGTATTGCAGCCGCTTGCCTCTGCAGCCGCAGTTATGAGTGAACAAGACCTTGAAGCAGGTGTAGCCATTGTTGATATTGGTGGTGGTACAACAGATCTTGCTGTATTTACTGAAGGTGTATTGAAATACACAGCTGTTATTCCTTTCGGTGGTGAGAACATTACCAATGACATCAAACTTGGCTTAGGTGTTTTGAAAACACAGGCAGAAGCGATGAAAGTTCAGTTTGGTAGTGCATTAAGTGATGAAGCAAAATCAAATACATTTATTACTATTCCTGGTTTAAGAGGAATGGCGCCTAAAGAAATTGCGGTTAAAAATTTAGCCAATATTATTCAAGCACGTATGAGTGAAATCATGGACTTTGTTTCTTATCATTTGAAACAAGTTGGATTAGACAGTCGCTCATTAAATGGTGGTATCATCTTAACAGGTGGTGGTTCTCAAATGAAGCATTTGTTACAACTTACTGAGTACCTAACGGGCTTGAATGCACGCATAGGTTTGCCTAATGAACATTTAGCTGGTGATTATCTTGAAGAACTCGCTATGCCAATGTACAGTACTTGTATTGGTTTAATTTTAAAGGGTTATAACGATTATGAAAATACAGTTAGAGCAACTGAAGTAGTCGTTGAAAAAGAAGTGACTGCTAGAAGAGTTGTAGTAGATAATCAAGTTGAGATTATTCCATCTGTTGAAGAAACTTTATTGACTGAAGCTGGAGCTAAAGTTGAAACTGAAGAAGTTGATGCAAAACCAGTAGAAGTTAAGCCACGTAAAAAAACAATCAAAGATTTCATGGATTCTATCAAGAATAATTTGATTGAAATGTTCCAAGAAGAAGGGGATACAAAACTCTAAAATTCTAATTACTATATACTAACCCACAAATAAAAATTTATGATACAATTTGATTTACCTAAAGAACAATCCTCAATCATTAAAGTGATTGGCGTAGGTGGTGGCGGCAGCAATGCAGTTAATCACATGTTTGGACAAAATATAGAAGGGGTAAATTTTATCATTTGCAATACAGATGCGCAGGCGATTGCATTGAGTAAAGTTCCTAATAAAGTACAGCTTGGACCACACCTTACACAAGGTTTGGGCGCAGGTGCAAATCCTAACATTGGTCGTCAGGCCACTGAAGAAAGTTTGGAAGAAATAAAACGCATACTCGAAGTCAACACCAAAATGGCTTTCATCACTGCAGGTATGGGCGGTGGAACCGGAACTGGTGGTGCTCCTATCATTGCACAAATTTGCAAAGAGTTAGGCATCCTTACTGTAGGTATCGTTACCACTCCATTTGCGTATGAAGGAAAGAAAAGATTGCAACAAGCACAAGAAGGTATCAATTTATTGAAAGAGAATGTTGATACTTTACTTGTAATCAGTAATGATAAATTACGTCATCAGTTTGGCAATTTAAAAATGAAAGAAGCATTTGGTCGTGCTGATAATGTTTTGGCAACTGCTGCAAAATGTATCACTGATGTTATCAATAGTACTGGTCAGATTAATGTTGACTTTGCAGATGTTTGCACAGTTATGAAAGATGGTGGTGTGGCTATTTTAGGCAGTGCTGCTGCATCAGGAGAAAATAGAGCGCAAATAGCTATTGAAAATGCATTGACATCTCCTTTGTTGAATGATTGCGAAATCAAAGGTGCTAAATGGATTTTGATTAACATCAACAGTGCCGAAGGTGATCACGAATTTTCAATGGATGAAGTTGAAATCATTCAAAATTATTTGTTGTCTCAGGCAGGTGAAGATACTGATGTGATCATGGGTCTTGGATATGATAATTCATTAGGAAGTGATATTGGTATTACTTTGATTGCAACAGGATTTGAACAAAAAGATCCATTTGCAAAAGAAGCAAAAAAAGAAAATATAGAAGACAAGGATAAAATTGTTCTTCATCTTGATTTACCTAAAGCTAATCCTGTGGCTATTCCTGTAACAAAAGAAATCGTAATTGAAAATATTGTTGAGGAAAGAATTTTAACGCCATTGGTTGTTGACCAACAACCTGAAGCCATAATAGAAGAACCAGTTTTGGAAGTGGTAGTAGCAGTTACAGAAAATGTTGTAAAGACTGAAACTGTTGTAACTGTTGCAGATCCAATGATGCCTACTTTAAAAATTATCGAAGAGGCTAATAGTGAAACGGAAACTATTGCAGTTGCCACGAAAGAAGTAGTTGCTGAAGAATCAAAAGTATTTTTTGAAATTTCTTCATCAGTAGATCAAATACCTACAACAACTTTCCAATTTGCTGAAGTAAATGAAACTGTGGAGATGCCAAAAGTAGTTACGATTACTGTTGCCCAAGAAGAGAAAAGTGAACTAAAAATACAACAGGAGACAGAGAACAAAAGCAACCTTTCGTCAGGTGGCTTTCTGACAAAACCAACGCAAATTTATGCGGAGGAAAAACCTGTTATTGAGGAATCCAATACTACAGAGGAGCCACTGCCTGTAAAGCAGACGATTCAGGAAGACGAACCTGTAGTTGAACTGCAACTGGTAGTTAAAGAATCCACGAACGCGGCGGAGGAGTCTGTTGCGCAACCTACTCAGCCCATCATGAAATCTCCAGTTGAGGAGACTGCATTGCAGGACGAAACTGAAGAATTAAGGCGCCGGGCTAATGAGAGGCTGGCAAAATTGAGAAACTTATCGTTTAATGTCAATGCCGCCGATCCTAACAATGAGTTTGAAACAGTACCGGCTTATCTCCGCCGCAACATGGAAATGCAGGTTCAACTTGCAGAAGTAGAAAATTTTTACAGCAATTATACGGTAAAGCCTAATGAGAATAATCAGGCCGATATCAGTACGATAAATACTTTTCTGGATGGTAAAAAACCAGATTAATTAAAGTTTGTTATAATAGAGTTTTAAGTTGTGTTTGTGTTTGTCTTGGCCCCTTTCTTTTGGAAGGGGCTTTTTCGGCCCTCGGCCCCCTAAATCCCCCAAAGGGGGACTTTGATTGTGTTTTATTGAGTTAGCCACGAATTCACGAATTTTTTTACCGCAGAGAATTTGAGTAAATAGAGGTTACTCAGAGCTTTTGAAATTTATAGTGTTTTATAAGACTAATCCCCAATACCCAATCCCCAATACCTAATTCCCAATTTAATGTTGTTTATACTTATCCATTATCCAGTATCCAGCCTATCTAGCTTATCCAGCCTATCCAGCTTATTCACCATCTCCTCCCCAGCAAAGCATAATCAAAGTCCCCCTTGGGGGATTTAGGGGGCCAAATAATATTTCCCCACTTTTCCCATTATAATATCCTTTTTACTTTTACATTTGTGTACTCAATTATTCCCGTGTAGGAATAAATATCGAAAATTCACTTTAGTGGACAAGCATAATTTTAATAAAGTATCCGCAGCCGGTTTACTCATTGCATTAGGAATCATCTATGGTGACATTGGTACTTCCCCTCTTTACGTACTTTCAGCCATTATCAACGGAAAGAAAATTGATGAGCTTTTGATTTTTGGAGGACTTTCTTGCATCATCTGGACGCTAACTTTACAAACTACATTTAAATATGTAATCCTCACGCTTCAGGCGGACAATAAAGGTGAAGGTGGAATTTTCTCATTATATACTTTAGTTCGTCGTCAGAAAAAATGGCTCGTATTTCCAGCGATGTTGGGAGGTGCAGCTTTATTGGCCGACGGAATGATTACTCCGCCAATCTCAATCACCTCTGCAATAGAAGGGTTGAAGAACATACCTATGTTCAATGACATTCACGAGAATACAATTATCATTATAGTGCTTTCAATTTTGGTGGTGTTGTTTTTTATGCAACAATTTGGCACCAATTCAATTGGCAAAATGTTTGGTCCGGTAATGTTCATCTGGTTTGCCATGCTTGCAGTTCTAGGTTTAGGAAATATGTCTTCTGAGATGCATGTTTTTCATGCATTCAATCCTTATTGGGCCATTAAATTACTTACGGTTTATCCATCTGGTTTTTGGATTTTAGGTGCTGTGTTTTTATGTACCACAGGAGCTGAGGCTCTTTACAGTGATTTAGGTCATTGCGGAAGAGGCAACATCAGAATATCATGGATCTTTGTAAAAGCTTGCTTAATCTTGAATTATCTCGGTCAGGGTGCATGGTTGTTGAATCATAAAGGAATGACTTTTACGAATGGAATAAACATGCAAAATCCATTTTATGCTATCATGCCAAATTGGTTTTTGTTATGGGGAATAATCATAGCAACTATTGCAGCGATCATTGCTAGCCAAGCTTTAATCAGCGGTTCGTTTACACTTATCAGTGAGGCTATTCGTTTAGACTTATGGCCAAGAATGAAAATTAAATATCCTACAGAAGCTAAAGGACAGTTGTATATTCCTGGTATCAACACATTGCTATTTGCAGGATGTTGTGGCATTGTTTTATACTTCCGTTCATCAGGCGCCATGGAAGCGGCTTATGGATTGGCGATTACTTTATGTATGTTGGCAACAACGGTTTTGTTTTCAAATTTTTTGGTTTCCAAAAGACGCCCTCCATTCTTAATCTGGATTTATCTATTCGTATATATTGGCATTGAATCAGCTTTCATGATTGCCAATTTAGATAAATTCCCTCATGGCGGTTTTGTAACACTAATTATTGGTGGTGGTTTGTTTGGTGTTATGTACGTTCGTCACAGAGCTAAAAAAATTAAAAACAGATATGTTGAGTTTGTAAGAGTAGAAGAATATATTCCTAAAATTGAAGAACTCAGCAACGACTCCTCTGTTACTAAATATGCAACTCATCTTGTTTATTTAACTAGTGCAAGTAATCCAAAGGAGATTGAACATAAAATCATGTACAGTATTTTAAGAGGCAAACCCAAGCGCGCTGATATCTATTGGTTTGTGCATGTGGATGTTTTGGATGATCCTTATACCTGTGAATATTCGGTAGAACACATCATACCTAATGATATTATCCGTGTTGAATTCAGGTTAGGATTCAGAGTGGCACCAAGATTAAACCTGATGTTTAAAAAAGTGGTGGAAGATCTGGTGATCAACAGGGAAGTGAATGTTACAAGTCGTTATGAAAGTCAGCAACGAAATAATGTTGTAGGAGATTTTCAATTTATTGTAATGGAAAAATTCTTATCACAGGATAATGAATTACCATTTATGGAACGCATCATCATGAAATTATATT
>CALCNY010000268.1 GCA_937897585.1 uncultured Chitinophagaceae bacterium
GAGGCTCTTGATCTCCCAACAGCAACAATCTGTCTTCAGGAAATTGTAATTGAATTTCCAAAAAAGCATCTATAAGTTCTGTAATACCTTTGTCTCTTACAATTCTGCCCACAAAAATCCAAACGTATGCTTCTTCGTGTATTCGTTCCCGTTTTCTAATTGTTTTTGCCTGATTTTCTATATCTAAATTTGTTGAAAAATAATTTGTATCAATACCATTACTCGAACCATTACCAATTACTTTCATTTTATTTTTGGCAATTTCGTTTTGTAGTAAAAAATCTCTTTGAACAAAAGAATTTGGAAAAACATTTGTGGCTGCAAATGCAGTCAATTTTTCAACGGCAATGAGTAAACGCCGAATCATCCCTTTAGATTCTACCCATGGCAAGCCGGCAATTGTATGTAGTCTGATGGTAACGCCTGCTAGTTTTGCCGCCCACATACCAATCAATCCTGCTTTAGGTGTATGCGTATGTACAATGTCTGGTTTTATTTTACGAAGCAGCAAGGTCAATTTAATCAAACTGATTAAATCAGTGAAAGGCGTGATTTTTCGTGTAAGCGTAATCGCTATATGCGGACAATTTTCCTGAGCTGTTAATTGTTCTACCTCAGGACCTTCATTGCTAATCATGGTAACATCAAAACCATTTTGTTTCATGAATTTCAACTGACCTTTAAGTAGAACCATCATTGAAACAGGAACGGTAGTTATCCGCACTAATTTAGGCATCAGTTTAATTTGTTTTTTGTTTCAGCAAATATTCTGTTATCTCTCCCATATTCATACTTCTGAAACCATATTTATCTTTTAATACTTTGAAGTGATTAATGATTGTATATAGTTCTGCAAGACATTCATTTGGTTGAAAACCAAAATTATGAGGATGCCACCATATGTGATAATACGCACCTTTTTTTGCAGCGTTTGTCATTTCATTTAAAATTCTCCTCATTTTCAATTTATTTTCTACTGCATGTTTTGGGCGCCAGGCACGGTATAACCTTGTAGCAGGAAGATGCAAGGGCAATTGATCTGTTCTTATATCTCTGAGGTATTGTGTTTTGATGGGTTGAATTTTCAGATAAGCATCTCCAGCCCTGAAAAATCTTTTCAGCATACCTCCTGCACTTTCTGAATAAGCCCAATACCAAATATCAGGACTGGTTCTTACCGATGTAATACCAAATTCGTTACACACAGACAGATAATCTTCGTTAAATTGATTTCTGGGAAATACCAAAGAACGAATCGTAATATCGTTTTCAGTTGCCAATTTACAAGCTGTTTTTATATCTTCTCTGAACTGCTCTTTTGTTTGTCCGGGTTCTAAGCAAAAATAATGAGCATAGGTATGGGTACCTATTTCTTGAAATGGAGTTTTCTTTATCAATTCTATGAGTTCGGGAGCGAAATGTTGTTTGTCTTTGTCTTCTTTAAAACCAATTTCTTTCACCCATTCATAAGCCGAAGCATTTCTATTACTAAAAGTAGGAATTACAGAAGGCATGTTATTTTCCCATTCAGTTTTATCATTACAAAATAACATTCCTACAGCAGCCCATGTAACATGAATGTCTCCTTTTTCAAATTGAGAGAGCATTTGAGGAATCGCAAATCTAGTGTTGGAAAAATATTTTATTTTGGAATCGTCTATAATTCTCATGTTTTCAAAGCATCCCCAGTGAAGTTCAAAATCTAGTGAAACTGTAAAAATGCCGGGCTCTTTCATAATAATTTTAATTTTAGATTATCGTCACATGTTTTAGCCTTAATAATCATTTCCATTTACTAAATGGCTGCACCTTATGTTCATTTTTGATTTACAATTTTAAACAGGATTGATTTGTTGTTTTCTTTTATAAGCATACTGCTGGTAAATTAACGCCTTACAATAAATAATAAAAAAGAAAGGCATAAACTGAGCTTTCTGTCGCATGGCAATTCCTAAGTTCCCGGTAACCTGTGCTAAGATGAAAGATCCTAAAATGAAAATAAAAACGGAAATCCTAAACCAACCATTCCAATCCGACCAATTTTGTATGGCTGATTTTATGATCACTGCAAAAAAGAATAGATAGAATAGATTTTCTATAGAAACAATTAGCCCCATTACTCCTGTTGCATCAATAAATAATGGTCTAAACCAAAAAGTAAACATTTTCATTGCCAAATTATAATTCGAAATGTCAATGCCAGTTTTGGATTTACTCAATTCTTCTGCTCTATGACTGATGGTACTAGAAGAAAGTACATCTAAACTGTCTGTGTTAGTGAATTTCATTACATCCTGCGACAGGTATAAAAACAAGATAACGGCAATTGAAAAAATCAACCATTTAATATAGGGTTTAATACCTGAACGGGTAATAAAAATCCCAATCATCACACTAGTAACCAATGTTAAAAAAATATGCGGTCTTATCATTAAGGTTAACAGTGAGCCGGATATAATTAAAATAGCCCTGCTTCGTCGATTGAAACGACTTAATCCAAATATAAATAAACCCAATCCGAGTAATATCACCGACCCTTTACCCAATGAAGAAGACCAGAAATGTAAGTTTGGCAATAAGAAAACCAATTCTGTAGGTGTCAGGTTATACCAAACTGGTTTGAGTTTTACATTTTCAATTAGTGCGAGATAAAATAAAACAACAGCAATGTAACCGAAATAAGAAAACAATATCATCACCGATATGTATGACAATGATAATAACTTCACAAAAGGCCAAGCCAGAAAATCAATAAATGAAGTACCATAAACAAGCATCTCCAACCAATTTTCAGCATGCGAAGCACGATCATAATAACTAAAAGAATCACTTCTTGTGGCAAATGCAAACAGAATATAAGTAACAGTCAAAATAAAATGCACTGCAAATAAAATCCATAAATAAGATTCTGTTTTGATGTCATACTTATTGTTCAGAGCTTTTACCAAATAAGTATTCAACAATAAAATAAGTGCTATGATGATAAAAATATCCATAATTAAAATAGTTCCATCGAGCCTATTGAAGGCCTCCATTGATAAAATTGATCAAAGGTATTAAGTTTATCCATTGCAAGTGGCCTCAATGTTGTTGTAGGTCCTTTTTTCACAGGACCAAAAAGCCCTGGAAGATTCTTTTTCCCTCCTGCAAATAACGGGGACGGTGCACATGAAACCATTGCAGGTCTTATGTTTCGAATTAACTTTTTCAAAGATTTTATAGCCATTCCAACCATTTTATCATCTTCAGTCCAAATTTCACAAATTCTCAATTCAATAAAACGGTTTATTTTTTTTAATCTAAATACAATTCCAAATTTTCCTTCTTCCACAATAGCGCCATATTTTACAATTGGGCAATCATGATAACGCCACTGAAGAAATGTTTTGTTTATAGGCGTATGAAACAAAACCGCATCTGCATTCACCTTCCATGATTGAGCTAACGTTTCAAAAGCTGTTGCCGTATTGTATTGTTCGTATATTTTTTCAGCAAATTGATCTTTATAAAATCTAGGCAACAAACTACCCGGCCCAATTAGTAAAGGCATTTTTCCAATACTGAACCAACCCATTTTAAGATAACCTTGTATACTGATGGTATTGGGTGTATTAAAAACGAATCCGGCATTTTCTGATTTACATTCTTCCACTGCCTGAAGGGTTAGTTTTTTGAATATTCCTTTTCCTTGAAAAGCAGGGTCTGTAGCAGTATCTACTGCTCTTACTGCAGTTATTGTTTTTGATTGTATTTCCCATTGCCATTTCATGAAAGCCCTTAGGCCCACTATTTTTCCGTCTTCTTTTGCTAATAAAATCTTAGAATGTCCAAATGGATTTTTAAGGTGCTTCCAGATAAAGTAAGCTTCAGATTTTGGAATCAAACCTTCACCCAAGCTTCCTTTCATTAATTCGATAATTGCAGAAAGGTCTTCAATATGATAAGGTACAATCTCCATGATATTATTTTTTTTGTTGGATCATATCCAGATAAATTTTTTCTATTTGATCTACCATTACATTGATACTGAAAGATGAAATCACTCGCATTCTTGCATTTGCACCAAATTCTTTTAAGAGTTCGGGTTGGGTAATCAGCTTGCCTAGAGGCTCTTTCAAATCCATCCATTCATTTACAGGTTTCATGAAACCGTCTTTTCCATCTCTTACCAATTCTTTGATACCACCAGCATTTGTTGTTACAATAGCACATTCCATACTCATGGCTTCTAATAAAGCAATGGGAAGACCTTCAAAAGATGAAGTCATCATAAAAATATCCATCGCCGACATCCATGGCAAAACATCTGTTTGTAAACCCGGAAAAATTATCTTTTCTTCCATTCCAGCTGCTTTGAGATGCTCCATGATTTCTGCTTTCAAAATACCATCACCAACAATACAACCCTTTACTTTCGGGTATTCGTTACTGATAGTCTTAAAAAGATCTATCCATTCTTTTATTCTTTTTTGAAATCTGAATACAGCGATATTTCCAATTAATATTTCATCTTCTGCAATTCCGAGTTCTTTTCTTTTGGCAGCTCTTAAGTTATCGTTTCTTTTGAAATGATTTGTATTTACACCATTAAGTACTGTAACCACCGGAATTTTCGGCCTTATGGTTTTTTGTATGGAATCAGCAACATCACCTGAAACCGCAATCACTTTTGTTTGCCAGTTGAACGTGAGTTTATTGATGGTGCCTGTAATGAAATGATATCTGTCCTGCATATTGTGTTCAGAATAAATTACAGGCACACCCGTAATTTTATGAATAAATCTTCCGGCAAATCCAGCCCAGGGCAAATGACAATGAACGATATCGATATTATTTTTTTTGATGTACTTCATTATTTTCCGCAACTGCCAAACAATCATCAAATTATTTTTTGCCGAAAAATTTGTCACCTTACCACCTGCAAGCTGCAAGCCTTCTACCATTTGATTTTTCCAGGGTAAAAAATAAATATAATGAAACTCAAATTGTTCTTGATGATGCACTTTCAATGTTTCTTGCAATAACATCTCCGCACCACCTCTTCCAAGCGACTTAACAATATGTAGAATTTTAATTTTAGACACAGAATTATTTTATCTATTCAACAATGATTTATACAAGGTTACAAATCTTAATGCTATTTGTTTGTTTGTAAACCCTTCCATTACTTTTTGATAAGCTGCAGTTGTTAGGCTATTTTTTTCTTCATCCGAAAATGATGTTACTTGATTAATAGCTTCAACAAAAGATTGCTCATCACCTACTTTTATGATCCTACCGGTTTTATGATCTTCAATCAAATCAGCTATGCCTCCTACATGATACGCTACTACAGGTGTTTTACAATAGAACGCTTCCGTAATCACACCGGGCAAACCTTCAATAACACTCGGCAAAACCAATACATCAGCGGCTGCAATATAGTCCATAGGATTGTTCACGTAACCTAAAATATTCACCTGAGAAGAAAGATGTAATTCCATAACAAGATTTTCTGTTTCTTGTTTCAACACACCTTCACCAAGTAACCATAACCGATAGTTGCTATTATGTTCAACAAGTTTTTTAAAAATCGACAACAACCCTTTATGATTTTTTTCAAAACTAAAACCTCCAACGTGAATGATGTTTATTTTAGTTTTATCAAAAATATTTATAGGTTGAATGGCTTTCAATTCAATACCAACAGGAACCGTTGTGATTTTATCTGCAGCAATTTTAAAATGTTCCATCAAGTCCTTACGAGTAGTATGACTTACAGATACGATTTGTGTAGTAAAGCGATAAAGGAATTGTAAAAATATTTTTGCAAAACGGGTTTTCACATAATGACTTACCATACTTGCATTTCTGAATACCAATGGCTGTTTCCAACGAAATAATAATTTTGAGAAAACAGCATATTTCAAAGTATCTCCTGCATTTGCCTGAATGATATCTGGTTTGAAATCAGCAATGATCGTTGACAATTTTTTCCATGCTTTTGCATCAAACATCTTTTTACCGAGCGCAACATTTAAGGATAATATATTTCCGGTAAAAGGCAATTGATCTTTGCCATCCAGTAATGCCACTATTAAAACTTCATGACCTTGTTCAACTAAATGTTCAGACAACTGAGCTGCAAATACTTCAGCACCTCTCAGTTGTTTTTTTTGAATCAGTTGTAAAATCTTCACTTTTTATTTTTAGTTGAGCAGCAAAATAAAATTCAGAAACTAAGTTATTTGTTGTTCATCAGCCATGCCGTGAAAAGTTGAATTCCCTTTTCGAATGAAGTTGATGGTGCGTAATGTAAATGCTGAGCAGCTTTGTCAATGTTGGCATATGTTACAGACACATCGCCCATTTGTTCAGGCAATTGATTGATAATAGCTTTTTTATCTAAAGCCAATTCAATGGTATGCAACATTTCCGATAAAGAAACTACATGATGATTTCCCAGATTGAAAATTTCGTAATTGGATTGATCATAATGCAATGCATTGAATACACCTTCTACCGTATCTGCTACATAAGTATAATCGCGACGGGTACTTCCATCTCCAAAAAAATTCAATGGTTCGTTATTCAATATTTTTTTCGAAAAAGCATGTATGGCTAAATCAGGCCTTTGCCTTGGACCAAACACAGTAAAGAAACGCAATGCAATAAATCTGATACCGTAAAGATGGCTGTAAACATGCCCGAGTAATTCACCTGAAATTTTGGTGCTTGCATAAGGACTGATAGGAAATAGTTGTAAATCTGATTCAGACCAAGGAACGTTTTTGTTGATTCCATAAACACTGCTTGAAGAAGCAAATACGAATTGTTTTATGCCTTTCTTTTTGGCAAATTCCAGCATGTTTTGAGTGCCGGCAACATTTACATTTTGATATTGAACAGGATTTTCAATAGAAGGCCTTACTCCTGCTTTAGCTGCCAAATGAATAATGGCATCATAGTCATCTACCAATTGAGTGGCCAAACCTTCTGCATCCAGTATATCCAATTCGAAAAATTTCACATCAGGGTTATTGATAAACCCTGCCATGTTTTTTTCCTTGATAGTTTTTGGATAAAAAGAATCAAAATTATCGATGACAGAAACTTTATAATTTTCTTTGAGCAATCTTTCCACTACATGACTTCCTATAAAGCCAGCTCCACCTGTTACAACAATATGCTTTGAATTCTGATTCATTTCCGCAAAAGTAATATTTAATCCTCTTTTTGAAGCAATTGAGTTGTATCAACATTTTCATTTACAACAGATTTCAAAAAAGCTTCATATTGATTGGCAATAATGCTAATGTCGAAACGAGCCAAAGCTTCAGCTCGGGCATTTTTGCCCAGCATTAATACATCATCGTAATCAGCAATCACTTTTTTCATGCTTTCGAAAAGCTGCTGTTTGTCTTTTACCTTAAACAATAAAGCAGTTTTGCCATCGGTAACGGCTTCTTTATTCATCGGAATATCCGAAGCGATAATTGGAATTCCGGTAATCATGGCTTCTACAAGCGAGCCACTGAACCCTTCATACCATGATGGAAAAACAAAGCAATGTCCTTCATAGATTTTCTTCCAGCCCTGTTGAACAGTTCCATGCAATGTGATGGTATTTTGCAGGCCATTGTCTTCAATAATTTTTTGCAATTCGCCTTGCATGTTTCCACCTCCAAAAATATCGAGTTGAAAATTCAATTTTTCTTCATGCAGCATTTTCGCTACCTCGAGCAATTCATAAACACCTTTTCTTTCCATCAAACGACCCACAAAAACAAATTTTATTTTGCCATTGAAGTCAGGTGCTTGCCAAACAGGAAATTTAGCAGTTTCCCTTCCTCGATAGATAACTTTCAATTTATTAAAATTCAATCCCAGCGCTTTGGCATTACTAAAAGCGATGCTTTTACAATTAGCAATCCAGTATTTTGGAACAAAGGAAGTGAGCTTGTCTAACGACCAAGCATAAATGAACTTAATGTAGGTTTTTCTTTTTTTATGTTCTTCCACCCTAATATCTCCATAACTATCATTTACAAAAGTTCCCAGGATCGTTGTTCGTGTAATAAAACAAGCGATGCGTGACATCAAATCTGCTCTGGCAATTGAAGAAACAACTAAATCCGGCTTTTCAGTTCGGATGATTGTAATGAGTGCTTTAATTCCTTGGAGAAAAGATTTTCCGGTTTTTAATCCAATATAATGTAATGGAATACCTGCTTGTTCATAAGCCTCTTTAAGTTCATGACCTTTATAAAAATATATAACCTTTACCTGAGTATCTTTTGAAAAATGAGAAAGAATATCAAGCGTGCTTCTTTCTGTGCCTCCTATTGATAAAGTATCCAGCGT
>CALCNY010000269.1 GCA_937897585.1 uncultured Chitinophagaceae bacterium
AGGGTTTTCAGAATTTAGTACTTCATTATTCTTTATCATTTTCTCAATCAGTTGAAATGCTGATTGTTTATCTATTTAATTATTCAAATCAAAAATCAATCAAAATGAAAATCATGTCATTTATTGCCGTGTTATTAATCGGCACTATGTTCACCAACAGCACATTTGCACAAGCACAAGCTTCAGTAAAAGAAAATATAAAAGTTTGGGGCAGCTGTGGAATGTGTAAAAAGAAAATCGAAAAAGCAGCAAAATCTGCAGGTGCAGAAACTGCAGTTTGGGATGTAGATACACATATGCTGGCTTTGGAATTTACAACTGATAAAACCAACACCATGAAAATTCAGCAAGCGATTGCTAAAGTAGGTTACGATACACAGGATGTAAACGGAGATGATAAAGCTTATGATAATCTACATGGCTGTTGTAAGTATGATCGTAAAGAGGTTGCTGCTACAAAAAAGGATAATTAGTACTGGTATTGTTATTAGATGTAAACAGTTGTCAATCAAATTCAAAATTTAAAAGTAAAAAAAGCTTGCCCCGAAACCTCGGGGTAAAAAATGATGAATACTCGTTTTTGAATTTTTACTTTTAAATTTTGAATTAAATATTATCTCATGAAAAATATACTCTTCGCTTTCGCAATTTTATTTTTTATAAAAGCAAATGCGCAGGTGACAAAAGTTAGTTTGCAAGCTAGCGGACTTACCTGCAGCATGTGTAGTAATGCTATCAACAAAGCATTGAAAACATTGGATTTTGTTGAAAAAGTTCAGGCGGATGTTTCTTCCTCCACTTTTGCAATAATAATCAAGCCGGGCTCAACAGTCAATTTCGACTTGCTGAAAAAAAAGGTAGAAGATGCCGGATTTTTTGTGGCTTCGATGGTAGTTACTTTGAATGTAAATCAGGTTGATGTAAGTAATGATGCTCATGTTGACATTGAAGGGACGATGTTTCATTTTTTGAATACGGATAAAAAACAACTAAACGGCGAAACCAGTTTCAAGATTCTTGATAAAGGTTTTGTTTCTGCAAAAGAGTTTAAGAAGAATTCAAAATTGACTTCAATGGCTTGTTATCAAACCGGATATATGGGAGCCTGTTGCAAAGATAAAAATGCCAAATTGGGAACGAGAATTTATCACGTTACGATTTCATAACCTATACCTAGCTCGGGCATTAATCATTATCCCTAGCTCGGGCATTAATCATTATCCCTAGCTCGGGCATTAATGCCCGAGCTAGGTAGAGGTTTATTATAATTTCCATATTATGAAGAAATTACTTTTTTTAATATTCCTTTCATTTGGGTTCATTAAACATTTGTCTGCGCAGGAATTATTTACCTACACCGAACCTGCCAGCAACATGGCGAAAGGAACTTTAGGTTTTAGGTTGAATTCAACATTGATGAAAGATGAAGTAGCGTTGAATAATAATTTACACATTAATCCAGAGGTGATGTTCGGAATTACCAAAAAATGGATGATTCATTTGGAAGGAGTTTTATCAAATGAAGGATTGGTTTCCGGTTCCTTGTATCTTAAATACAGATTTTACAGTATTGATGAGGTACATAGTCATTTTAGAATGGCTGCCTTTAGTAGGTTTGCGATCAACAACAGCCATCTTCATCAGCAAGCCATTGATTTGAATAGTTACAACTCCGGTTATGAAACTGGATTAGTTGCAACCAAATTGCAACACAAAGTGGCATTGTCTGCTTCGCTTGCCTGGGATCATGCATTGGATAATAAAAATGAAATCAATTATCGCTTTCCGAATAATAATCGTGATGCTGTCAATTACACATTTTCTGTTGGTAAATTATTATTACCTAAAAATTACAAAGACTATGATCAAACCAATATGAATGGGATGGTTGAAATGCTTTGTCAGACTAATCTCAATACAGGAAAAACTTTTATTGATTTGGCTCCTGTGATTCAATTTATTTTTCTGAGTAAAATGCGCGCGGATATTAGTTACAGATTTTCATTGAGTAATGATTTGTATCGCTCGGCTTCAAAAGGATTTTTATTGAGGCTGGAGTATAATGTGTTTAATGCACTGTAATCAATTTGGAAATTTGCTGATTTGGAAATGAGTTAATTGTACATTTTCAAATTAGAAATTAAACAAATTCTCAAATTAACTTCCCCCATTGGGGGATTGAGGGGGCTCCTCAAAATACGCTATCGTTCCACCCACCCAATTCTTCCCCTCATTATATCTCGTTCCAATCATTTTTCCTTTGCTGAGTCGGGCTAGGTTGTGAACGGCTTTTGGTCTCGACCATCCTTTCTTTTTAAAATAGAATAACCTTACTTCCAGCTTTGCAGGTCCGTCGGGGGTTTTAATTACATCGGCATAATTGACTTTCTGTTGCAAAATCCAGTTCTCAGGATCGGGAATTTTGTCGATGATTTCTTGAGTTACGTCGATAACAACGCCCATTCCGGCATAGGAGTAAAGTGGTTTTAAAACATATTTCTCCAATGGAAGTGGGGTGGTGATTTCATTAAGAAAGAACGTTTGAGGTACAAATTCGCTTTCGATAAATGGCAGTGCAAATTTGCTAACACGATAATACCAATTGGGGTGGGGAATCCATTGTACATCAAATTCCTGATTCAGGTTGATGACGTTTTTCAGATTTTGTTTTGGTAAATCATCAAAAATGATGCGATTGAAAATGCGTTTTATTTTTGTTTTGATGCCATTGTTTTCATAAAAAAGTTCATTCCCTTCTGCGATGAGTTTGGTCAGACAAACTGTTTTGATGCCTAATAATTTTTCGGTGCAGGCGAAATCAATTCTGGTTTTTTGTTGCTCGGGAAACAGCTCCAGTAGTATTACGTGCTCAGGATTTTCTTTGTCAAGAATGATGTCTTTTAATAACTCAATGTAAGTTTCAGGGTTGTAGTTATTTAAGTAAGAAGAATAGTTTTCTGGAATTAGGAATTGGTTTTTAAGGATATCATTCGAGAAATACTCAAAACAAAATAATGAAGGGAATCCCTGAATTTCAATTAATTGAGGCTCGTAATCTCCATTTTTATTTTTGCAAATTCCAAAGTCAAAAACCATCATTTCAGGAAATTCATTTTCACCAGGAATGTAAAGAAAATCGGGAATGCTGCTTTCGGTTATTGATTTGAAATGTTCGTTGGTGAGGGTATCGATAATGTCTTCTCCCGCCTGAAGCATTTTGTTTTTTAAATCAGCTGGAATAAAAACAGGTGTTTCTGCAACCCTGAAATCCAGTTGATTGGGAGCTAGTTTTTTTATGGCATCAAGATATTGCTGATAGCTTTCTTGAGAGAATTGCTCATTAAATGATTGACGTAATTCCGGCTGCATTTTCTATTGGTGAGTTGGTAATACGATTTTGTTTTTAGTGGCGGCAGTGAGAAAATTGGGCAGAATACAATCGTAGGTATTTTTAATTTTTTCAGGGTCATGGAGTTGTTCAACCATAGATTCCCATTTGGGTTTGCCATGGTTTTCAATGACCGTTATTTTCTTCTCTTCGGTATGGAGGTATTCAATCATGCCAATCGCATCGGCTTCAGGATGAAACTGGGTTCCGAACATATGCTCATTAAATCGAATTGCCATTAAAGCACGTTCATATGGAACATGAGGTCTGGCTTTTTCAATGGCTAATATTTTTGCGCCAATTTCATTTAAATGCGACAAATTGGGTTGAATGACCTGATAATCCCTGCTGTCGACTGCATAAAACGGATCGCTCAATCCTTTGAAAATAATTTCGTCATGCGCAGCCGGTAAAAAATGAACCGGAAACACACCGAATGCCTGGCTTTTTCTATTGATTACTTTGGCAGCTTTAAAAAATCTACAAGCCAATTGAAATGAATGGCAAATGAAAAACACGTGCTTTTTCTCAAGATTGTTTTCATCTTTATTATAATCGATGACTTTTTGCAACCAATCAAAATACAAATTTTCCCACTCAGAATTTTCGCTTTCCAAAGGACTTCCTGGTCCACCGCTTGAAATGTAGATGTCAAAATCAAGTGTAGGGACTTCGTGTGCCAGTCTTACCTCAAATTCAGAAACATGACAGTTTAATTCAAATGTCTCTTCAAATTCCTGTATGGTTTGACGAATGCCGCGCATGCCTTGGTTAGAAGTGCCAGCATATAAATCGAGAATGGCAATGCGAAGTTGTTGCTTTTCTGTTGACATGAGGGTGCTAATGTAGGATTTTTTGGGAGTATATGAATAAGTTTCGCGCAAGGCTCGCAAAGAAGCAAAGTCGCAATAGATTATATTCATTATTGAACCATTTGAACTTATTGAACCTTTTGAACAATTAAAACAAAAAAACGCCAAACGCCAAACTCCAAACCTTTAGCATTATTTGTCTAATTTCGCACCATATTATGAAGACAAAAACTTTAAAGAAAGACAAAGTAAACATCATCACACTCGGCTGCAGTAAAAACATGGTGGATAGTGAGGTATTGAGTGGACAATTGCTGGCGAATGAAATTGATACGGTTCACGAAAGTGGCAAGAAGGACCACAATATAGTTATCATCAACACTTGTGGATTTATTGAAAAAGCAAAAGAAGAAAGTATCAATACCATTTTGGATCATGTTGAGTTGAAGAAAAAAGGCAAGCTCGACAAGGTTTTTGTGACGGGTTGCTTAAGTGAACGCTATAAATCTAATCTTGAAGAAGAGATTCCTGAGGTAGATGGTTATTTTGGAACGATGGAATTGCCTTTGATCTTGAAGCAATTTGAAGCGGATTATAAAGGTGAGCTAATCGGAGAAAGATTGTTGAGTACACCTCAGCATTATGCTTATATGAAAATCAGCGAAGGTTGCAATCGTACTTGTTCATTTTGTGCTATTCCATTAATGAGAGGGAAGCATGTGAGCAGAACAATTGAGTCGATTGTTGAAGAAGCTAAAACTTTAGTAAAACGTGGCGTAAAGGAAGTCATGTTGATTGCCCAGGAATTGACTTACTACGGATTGGATATTTATAAGCAAAGAGAATTACCCAAATTATTGCACGCATTAGCTGATGTGGAGGGTTTGGAATGGATACGTTTACATTATGCATATCCTTCTAAGTTTCCAATGGAGATAATTGATGTGATGAAAGAAAGGAAGAATATCTGTAATTATCTGGATATGCCTCTGCAGCATGCTTCTAATAATATGCTCAAAGCTATGAAGCGCCAGATTACACGTGAGGAAATGGAAGAATTGATTACTGAAATTAGAGCTCGCATTCCAAATATTTGTTTGAGAACGACTTTAATTGCAGGTTTCCCAGGAGAAACAAGGGAAGATGTGGAAGAATTGAAAGCGTTTTTACAAAAAATGCGTTTCGACAGGGTAGGGATTTTTACCTACAGTCACGAGGAACAAACCAGCGCCCATGATTTAGTAGACAATATATCTGCTGAAGAAAAAGAAGAACGTGCTCAGGAAATCATGGAAGTTCAACAGGAGATCAGTCTAGAGAAGAATCAGGAAAAGGTAGGAATGGTTTTAAAGGTGCTGATTGATAAGAAAGAGGCTGGTCGTTATTTAGGTCGCACCGAATTTGATAGTGTTGAGGTCGATAATGAGGTAATCATCAATTCATCGAAAAAGCTTACAATCGGCGAATTTGTAAATGTAAAAATTACAAAGGCGTTTGATTATGATTTGGAGGGGGAGGTGGTTAATTAATAGCCCCCTTAATCCCCCGAAGGGGGAAGTTGATTGATCGTTATTTGGATTTTTTACACAACTTCAAATTCAGTACGTCTAGAAATCCCCCTTTGGGGGAACTTAAGGGGGCCGCCAAACTCAAAACGAAAAAAAATAATGCAATTTAGTTCATCATATCATTCTTATAACTCCACCGGTTTGTTTTCAAAACTGGTTACGGATTATATTGCTGGAGATGAAAAGCTAAAAAAATATTTTTCTTATACTCCTGATAGTGAAGGAATAATAAAGTCTATTGAAAATAGAAAAGCACATAAAGTTAATAGAGGTTTGTTGGTTGAAGAGCTTCAAAATTTATATTTGAATGCTTCTGTTTCGGATAAAGTGACTAAGAATATTCAATCTCTCTTGAGTGAAAATACCTTCACGGTTTGTACGGCGCACCAGCCCAATATCTTCACCGGGCATTTGTATTTCATTTATAAAATTGTTCATGCGATTAAATTGGCAGATGATTTAAATGAAAAGCATCCGGATTTGCATTTTGTGCCCGTTTATTTTATGGGAAGTGAGGATGCGGATTTGGAGGAGCTTGGCGAAGTAGTTGTGGATGGAAAAAAGTACAATTGGCTAACCAATCAGAAAGGAGCGATAGGTAGGATGAAAGTGGATGCACAATTTATTTCGTTGATTGATGAGTTGGAAAAGCAACTCTCTTGTCAGCAATTTGGGGAAGAGATTATTAGCAAGATACGTTCGACTTATACCATAAATAAAAATATAGATAAATCTACTTTTGAATTTGTAAATGAATTATTTGGGAAATATGGATTGGTTGTTTTTATACCTGATAATCCACAATTTAAAAGTGAATGTAAAACCATTTTCAGACAGGAACTCGAGCATCAATTCTCATCAAAAATATTAGCTGAAACTTTAAGTGATTTTCCTGAGGAGTACAAAATACAAACCAAAGGAAGAGACATCAACTTGTTTTATTTACAGGAAAACAGTAGGGAAAGGATTGAAAAAACGGAAACGGGATTTAAGGTTGCCAACACAGATCTCAGCTTTACCCATCAAGAATTATTGAATGAGCTTGAGCAATCTCCAGAACGATTTAGTCCAAATGTAATTTTACGTCCTTTGGTTCAGGAATTGCTTTTACCAAATGTGGCATTCATCGGAGGCGGTGGTGAATTAGCTTACTGGCTAGAATTAAAAAAGATTTTCGAAAAGGCTTCCGTTCATTATCCTGTTTTGTTGTTGAGGAATTCTTTCATGATGATTGATGCTAAAACAATGTCGGAAATAAATAAGCTATCCCTGCATCCTGAGGATTTTTTTATGTCTGTGCTTGACATTGCCAACAAATACATCAGCAACACTTCGCAGCATCAATTGCGATTGGAAGTTGAGAAATCTAAAATGGCTTCTCTATATGATGATATTGCAAAAACTGTTGAAACTACAGATGTCACGCTTGCAGCTCATACCTCGGCTTTAAAAACAAAAGCCCTTAAATTACTCGAAGAACTGGAAAAAAAGCAAATGAGGGCGGAAAGAAGAAAAGCAGCTGAAGCAGTTTATAAAATAGAAAAGATAAAAAATACACTATTTCCGGGAGGGGTTTTGCAGGAAAGAGTAGAGAATATTTTGCCATTTTATTCAAATTATGGCGAAGAATTATTGAAAATGATTTATAAAAACTCCCAATCTTTAAAATCTGAATTTTGTATTTTTTCTTTAACTGAGTAGTAAATTATGAAACAGTAACCTATACATGGAAATAAACGCCTATTTATTTCAGTTTTAAAAACTATTATTATATTTTTAGTTTAGCATTTTTTGTTTACCGCTCAACTAAATGATTGAGATACAATACTAAAAATGTAATTGGTGTATTTATGATTTCAAACTAACTGCATGTTATTTAATTCTATAGGTTTTGCTATTTTTCTTCCTGTAATATTTCTATTGTATTGGTTTGTAGCCGGCAAAAGCGTTAAGCTACAAAATATTTTATTGCTGTTTGCCAGTTATTATTTTTATGCGTGCTGGGATTTTAGGTTTATGTTCTTGCTCATGTTTTCAACTTTTCTGGATTATTATACAGGATTTAAAATAGATGAGGCGGGGAGTCAAAGAAATAAAAAGGTATGGCTTTTTATCAGCATTTTTATCAATCTCGGCTTTCTCTGTTTTTTTAAATATTACAATTTTTTTGCTGAATCGTTTATTGAGTTGTTCTCAGGTTTTGGATTGAAAATTAATTTATGGACTTTAAAATTAATTTTACCGGTAGGAATTTCATTTTATACATTTCACGGTTTGTCTTATGTCATTGATATTTATTATGGCAGAATTAAACCTGAAAAAAATGTAGTCGATTATTCTTTATTTGTTAGTTTTTTCCCATTGCTGGTTGCTGGTCCAATTGAGAGGGCCACACATTTATTACCACAAATAAAAAAGGAAAGAACTTTTGATTATTCGAATGCCGTAGATGGACTTCGTCAAATATTATGGGGATTATTTAAGAAAGTAGTTATTGCGGATTCTTGTGCTGGTTTTGCAAACGAGATTTTTGCTGGATCAGAGCAATTTTATGGTTCTACATTATTGATAGGAGC
>CALCNY010000270.1 GCA_937897585.1 uncultured Chitinophagaceae bacterium
CTTCAATTTGTTGGCTTTTTTTGGGTATGCTGGCTTTCGGTTTACTTGACCTGACTTTTGCATTTTTAGGTTTTATAGCTTTCAGAAAATTACAGCTAAAATTTTTTGATGATAAAATTGAATTCCCTTCTTTTCCTAAAAAACAATTTAGTTGGAATGAGCTGGACAATTTGATTTTGAAAGACGGAATACTTACCATTGATTTCCGCAACAACAAGCTGATGCAATTCACGCTTAATCAGTCAGACAACAAAGATTTGAATGAAACCGCATTCAATGAATTCGTAAAAAATAATATCGGTTCTCATAAATAAACATCACCAATAATAACAATCATGGGCATTTTAAATGAATCACCTTTCTTGATGTATTCTGATGGCAGTGGAAATATTTTCGAAGACACTAGTTTGTATGTGGTGGGCAGAAGCGGTTGGGATGCTTATCCCATTGATGTGGAAGACTGGATTGAATTGCCCGAAGGAGGTCAATTATATGAATTGCCAGGTAGAAGAGGCATCGGTATTGATGTGGAAACAGGTGACATGCGTTTATGCGACAAAGGTTGGGCTGTAGCGGCTTTCATTCCGCCTGCTCATACAGGATTGTTTATGTCTGCTTATGAAACCATGCCTGATGCACCAACTTTACCTTTGTTTTGTTATACCGCTGCCGGATGGCATGATGATAAATTATATGTTCCAGCAGTAAGAATTGAAAAAGACATTCGCCAAGAATGTGCGGGTTATGATGATGATAAAATTGAAGCCGGTCATGATAATTTATTAACGGCGTATCCCCATAACCGTTTGGTTAAACATTTAATGGAAAATTGCTGCATGACTTATACTTGTCCGGCAGCAAGAAATTTTGCACTGGGAAGATGGGAATGCCCAGTGCCGGTATCACCAGCTTGTAATGCCAATTGTATTGGTTGCATTTCGTTTCAGCCAATAGAAGAAGAAATATTTAGTACACAAGATAGATTAACATTTAAGCCTACTGCCGAAGAGATTGTTGAGTTTACAGTGCCTCATTTGGAAACAGCGCCATTTCCAATTATCAGTTATGGACAAGGTTGCGAAGGCGAACCTTTATTGATGTGGGAAACCATTAAAGCATCTATCTTAGAAATTAGAAAACATACTTCAAAAGGTAGTATCAACATCAATACCAATGGCAGTAAGCCCGATGCGGTGAAAGCTTTGTGTGAAGCAGGTTTGAACAGCATGAGAGTGAGCATGAATTCGGCACGTAAGAAAATATATACATCTTATTACTTGCCCAATAATTATAAGTTTGAGGATTTGATTGAAAGTTTGAAAATCGCCAGAAGTTATGGTGCTTGGACAAGCATCAATTATTTTGTTTTCCCAGGCATGACAGACAGTGTGGACGAATATGAAGCTTTAAGAAAGTTGATTAAAGAAACGGATTTGTGCATGATTCAATGGCGCAATTTCAACATCGATCCTGATTGGTATTTAGAAAAAATTGATGTAGAAGATACCGGCGAATGCATGGGCGTAAAACAAATGATGGAGTTAATCAGAGAAGAATTTCCAAATCTTAAGTTTGGATATTTCAATCCGTCAATGGAAAGGATTAAGGGAGATTATGAGCATGATTTTGCGCATTAGAAATTCAAATTTGGTAATTTGGTGATGAGATAATTTGATAATGAATTTCTGTTCATTACTTCATTGCCAAATTTTCAAATTATCAAATTATTTCAACAGATACTCCCTCACAAACATTATCGTAGAATAAAACTGATAGTCCTGGTTGTTTTTCTTCCCAAATCCATGTCCTTCATCGTTTGCCATTAAGAACCATATATTGCCGCCATTGGATTTTATTTTTTCTGCCATTTGACGTGCTTCGGTGTAAGGAACTCTGGGGTCATTTTTTCCTTGAACAATAAATAATGGCTTGGTGATTTCAGCTGTATGATTCAAAGGAGAAATTTTTTCAAAAAAAGCAGCCATTGAACTATCTCTTTCGTCTCCATATTCAACCCTTCGTAAATCTCTTCGGTAGCTTTCTGTATTTTTTAAAAAAGTATTGAAGTTACTGATGCCCACTACATCTAATGCACATCTGATTTTATCATTGTAATGAAAGGCGCAAGCCAATGTCATATAACCACCGTAACTACCACCGGTAATCATGATTCTATCCGCATCCAAATCTGGTTGTGTCGCAATCCAATCTATTAATGCACCAATGTCTTTCACACTATTTTCTCTGTTGTAATTGTTGTCCATATTGGTGAAAGTTTTTCCATAACCAACACTTCCTCTTACATTGGGATAGATAATTGATATGCCCAATTCATTTAAATAGTAATTGTTTCGCCCCAAAAAATTAGGTAATGATTGTCCTTCAGGACCTCCATGAATATTAATGATGACAGGTCTTTTTCCCTTGAAGGTGTTGTTGGCACGATAAAGAAATCCACTGATGTTTAGGCTGTCGAAACTTTTCCAATGAATCAATTTAGGTGCTTCAATGCCATTTAGATTCATGCCGCCCAATTCACTTTCTGTCCAGCGTGTAAGCTTGCTTGTTATTGTGTTAAATTGATAGACATCGTTTCCTGAATTATAAGTACCTAAAGTAATGGCCAGGGTTGTATTGTTGGAGCACCATTGAATTTTACCAGTCGTTCCAATCGGAATTTGATTGATTGAATTGTATTTTTTTGTTTTTAAATCTTGAATGTAAAGTTTTGAAATGCCATTTTCATTCACTACAAATGCGGCTTTGGTTTCATCGTGATTGATTTCATAACTGTTGACATCCCAACTTAAAGGCTGTAATAATGGGGTTATTTTTTTAGTAACTAAATTGATAAGAGCAGGGTAGGCGTATTCGCTGTTTTTGTTGGTTAAGATGTACGCACTTTTTTTATCATGGCTAAATTGAAGTGCTGTATAAACAACATTGCTGTCTGATTTGAAAATAGTTTTTGTGCCCTTTGAGTAATCGCCCAACCAAATATTCGATTGACTTACACTGATGCTTTCATTGATTAAAATTGATTGTTCATCATCACTCCAATCGGCTATGTTCCATCCACCGCCATTATTTTCAAGGATTAATTTTTTAGTTTCAGGCTGAAGGGGATTCATCATCCATATATCTCTGTCTGCAGTATTTCTGGCTGTACTTGTATATATTATTTTTGACCCGGAATGATTGAAAATATAATTCCCATTTTGGGATTTAGGAACATTGGTCAATGCTGTAGTAGTAGTAGTTTCAAAATCGTATCGAAATATCTGGCTAAATTCATTGCCACCATTGTCTTTAGTAAATAAAAAATAATTTGCCTTTACAGGTTCAAATACCAATTCTTTAGGAGACTCATCAAAGAAGCTGATTTGTTTTCTTGAACCTAATGGTGCCGATACCTGATGAATCTGTGCTGTATTTCCAAATCTTGTACTGATGAAAATTTGATTATTCTTTGGATGTACCGCCATCAAAGTTGCTGCTCGAAATTCCGTATAAGGTTTGGTTTCTGATACAATTTCAGCGTTAATAGCGGGAATGCCTTCTGCAATTAAATTGTCTGGAAATTTGAGGGTATTGATATTTTGCGATTGGCAATTAAAGCCGGTTAAAGCAAAAAAAAGGCTAAATGTAATAACTTTCATTATTTAAATTTAGCCTTTTATAATCTTTTTAAAACAGATTTATTAAAAAAAATCTGACTAGTGTTTTACTATCTTTTTGGTGACAACAGTGTTGTTGTACTTGATTTTTACAAAATAAATACCGCTGTTTAATTTTTCGATATTTAAATAATCCTGGTTACTCGTTCTTGAAACCAATTGACCCGTATTGTTATAAATATCAGTTGAGAATATTGTATTGTTTGGAATGTTGATTTTGATATTATTATGAGCTGGATTCGGATAAACAATGATTTCTTCTGTAGGTTGACCATTATCAATTTGTATACCTGCGTCGCAATCAAGGTAATGCTTTAAATGAATAGCGGAATCCACAATGATATTTTCATCTCCATTTTGATACAATAGAAATCCGAAATAAATCAGCATCATTTCATCCGTAGTCGCTTCACCTAAGGTAACCCGTTGTGGAGGATTGTTGGGATTTTCGGGATTGTTTGTTGTGTTGTCATAAAATGCTTTGCTGTGAAGGACCGTTCCTGCAGGTATTTTAATCGGTTTTTGAAAATTATGTCCACCTTGCCAGTGAAAATCCCAATCATCAATTTTAATAAACTTGATTGTATCTCCTGAGGGAGGAATGCCGTAACATTCAAAAGATTTACATAGTAAATGAGCATGCGGCCCTACAGAAACAACAGTTACATTAACAGGAACAGTGTACTGAGCATAAAATGTCTTCGTAGTGTTAGCAGGAATATCTAGCGGCCCATTGGTTAAATTGTTATTATTCAATATCGGTGTGATATTTACATTTCTTAAAGCAGAATTGCTGTACTGAATATTAAATTTAGTTGAATCTGTCTGTCCTGCTGAGCCATTTGGATAATGAATTTGAACAACGATTCTAGATCCTGCATCGAGTTTGATGCCCATGCCTGTTGGGAACTCGGTAATGCCCGAACCTGGAACCCATGTGCCGATAAGTTTAGCGCTATTGCTTCCCACGCCGCCAAATGACATATAACCTGGACCATTGTAGCTGCTATCGTTGGCGACTACCCTGTAAGAAGTGTCCTGAAAAACTAGTACATGGTGAACTACATTTCTATTGCCCGGTACAACTTCTATTTTAGAAATATACTTTATCGTTGGAGATGGATTGCTAATCACAAATGCCTGATACAAATCGTTGCCTGTATTCGGGATTTGAAAAGTTGGAATCTTGAGTCTTTCATCCGGATTGGTAAGGACTTCAGATTGTTCATAAACCGGTTCAGGTAAAGGCGACGCTGTACCTTCAGGAGCGTTATTATTTACCCAGTCTTTTATCAATTGAATTTCACTGGCCGTTAAAACATTTTCGCCTGCAAAATGAGTGTAATTAGGGTCGGGGAGATGCGGTGGCATTTTTCTGCTTTCAATTACAGAGACCAAACTGTTTCGGTAATTGTAAACGTCATTGTATGTTGTCAACGAAAAAGGCGCAAGTCCATTCGGATTGTGACAGCCTGTGCAATGAGAATAAATTATGCAGGAAATATTTTTATTCCAGGTTGTTTGTGAAAATGAATGAGATGCAATTAGAAATAAAGCAGAAACTAAAAGGTTTATTTTTTTCATTATTTTAATTGTTTTCGTATTAAAGTACAAAGGAAAAAATTGTTTCAAATGTTCAACAGGTTCAAAATGTTCAAAAGGCTTGGGTAAGGAAAATCACAAATAACACCAAACACCAAACAACAAACAACTTCCCCCTTTGGGGGATTTAGGGGGCTACTTAATCGTTTCCTTCAACCATTTATAAAACTCTCTCTGCCACACCAACGCATTCTGTGCACTCATCACCCAATGATTCTCATCCGGTAAATAAACTAGTTTGCTTTTTATACCTCTTAATTGAGCCGCCTGAAAAGCAGCAAGTCCTTGTTCAATAGGTACTCTATAATCTTTTCCACCTTGATAAATCAAAATGGGTGTATTCCATTTGTCCACATTATCAATAGGATTGGCAGTTGCTAAAGAACGTTGTACCGCTGCATTATCTTTCTCCCAATAGTTGCCTCCAAAATCCCAGTTGGTAAACCAGATTTCTTCTGTAGTACCCATCATGCTTCTCAAATCAAAAACACCATCATGTGCTATAAATGATTTGAATCGATTGTTATGTATTCCTGCCAGATAAAAAACAGAATAACCTCCAAAGCTAGCGCCTATGCATCCACGTTTGGTTGTATCAACATATGTTTCTTTGCTGATGTCATCAATAGCAGATAAATAATCGCTCATTACTTGTCCACCCCAATCTTTACTGATACTTTCATTCCATTCGGTACCATGTCCTGGCATGCCTCTTCTGTTAGGAGCAATTACGATATATCCATTGGCTGCCATCAATTGAAAATTCCAGCGGAAAGAATAGAATTGTGTCAACGCAGATTGAGGTCCACCCTGACAATATAGTAATGTTGGATATTTTTTTGTTGGATCAAAATCAGGAGGATAAATTACCCAGGCAAGCATGTCTTTATTATCTGAAGTTTTAATAAAACGTTTTTCAACTTTACTCATTTTTATTTTAGCGTACATCTCATCATTCACATGAGTCAGTTGTTTCATATTGCCTGTTGCAACATCAACGGTATAAAGTTCAGCAGCATGATTCATATCTGTTCTGCTAACAACTAGATTATTGCCTGATTGTCCAATAATGCTACTGATGTCAAAATCTCCTTTTGTGATTTGTCTTACGGTTGGCATCATTTTAGATAATCCAGGATAATTCACTTCAAACAATTGTAAAGTACCATCAATAGGAGCATAGAAGTAAATTCTTGTGCCATCATCACTCCATTTAAAACCTTCTACATGAATCTCATCATTGTTTCCGGTAAGATTCATTTTGGTATAACCATTCCAAACGATGATATCTTGTTTGTCAGCCTCGTATCCATCTCTGCGCATACTCATCCACGCGAGTTCATTCTTTTGATTGAATGACGGATTCAGATCATAACCCATCATGCCTTCAGTGAGATTTGTTGTTTTACCTGAAGCAACATCGTAACTGTACAAATCTGTATTGGTACTTGTTGCGTATGCTGTGCCATATTTTTTCTTGGTAACATACACCACTTGTTTTCCATCAGCACTCCAAACATAATCTTCGGTTCCACCAAATGGTTTTGTCGGACAGTCAAATGCTTCGCCTGGTATTAAATCTTTTTTGTTTTTGGGATTGGCTAATTCAGTCAAGAATACATGATCAAAACTGCCATCTTCCCAAGTGTCCCAATGGCGATTGTTTAAATTGTCGAAAATGTAAACGTTGGATTTACTTAACTCAGGATAATAATCTTCACCTCTGATGTTTTTTATTTTTACGGGAGCATCGCTAAGTTGAAATTTGCCATCGGGTGAAATGGTTTCATCTCTCAATAAACTATCAGGATTTGAAATCGATTTTGTTTTCCCATCAGCAAGGGAAATGAAATATTTTTTAGAACTGCTTTTGTTGTTGTCAACATTAGGTGTACTGACATTGTAAACAACATATTTTTTGTCTTTTGAAACCTGCAGTAAAACACAGGCATCCGCTTTTTTACCTAGGGCATTCAGCGCAATACCCTTAAAAAACTCAGATTTTCCTGTGGTTGATGTTTTCAAATTAATTGATTTGTCAAAATAGGGAAGTGAAGCTTCGAGTTTGTTGTTGTTATAATAACAGATACCTGCATTTTCATAGTAAGCATAATTATTGGGGTCTAATTCAGCGGCACTTAAGAAAACCTTGGCAGACTCGG
>CALCNY010000271.1 GCA_937897585.1 uncultured Chitinophagaceae bacterium
TTTCCCTACACGACGCTCTTCCGATCTAGAAACCAGCATTATCAGGCCAGTAAACTTTTACTGAATTAGGACCTGAAGTCCACATTTCAACTTCTACAGTAGCACCAAGACCAGTTGGATTGTAAACTGGGTGAGTGTTAGAAAAAGTCAATTCGTAACGACCATCATATTTGTTTTTGATATTGAAAATCAACAAATTTTTGTCCATGTTTGAAGCAATCTGTACACCGTTGTCAGCACTTACAATTCTAAAAGCAATTGCATAAGTTGTACTAGGATCAAGCGTTAAAGTTGAATTTACAACCATGTTGATAGCAGTATTTTGATTTCCTGCAGCAATTACTAAATCCTGAGATGCTATTGTATAAACAGCAGGGTCTAATTCTTGAACTGTAGTACCATTTGTTGCATTGTAATCATCGATAATTGATGGGTCCAAAGCGATTGAAACGTGAACATCCTTAGGTGCTTTTGTTCCAGCGAAGTAACCAATTGTAACGTTTTCTGGAGCGATTGTTTGACCATTGCCACTTACATCCAAACCAATAGTTCTGATATAACCAGCACCACCTTTAAGATTAAAACCTACACCAGGAGTTGATGTGCCTGATGGATCTTTGATACCATATTCTTGGTTATCAAATCCTTTGTCTTTCAAACATCCTGTAGCTAGAACCACAGTGAATGCGAGAAGAATTAATGATATTTTTTTCATGATATTATTTTTAAGCTTTTTTATTAATTAAGATCCCAGAAAATGTGAGTAAATGGATAAGAACCAGCAGACGGTTGTGCACCTACGTTAGCCGCGTTATATAAATACTCGTTCTGAGGATATAACAATCTTACAGGCAATTCTGTTCTTGTGTTAGCAGGTGCAACAGAAATTGGAGGACCAGGATCAAAACCTACTGGTGAACCATATGCAAAATGATTTACTGAACTAGAGATATCAACTCTTCTATAATCACTCCAAACTTCGTAAGGAGCGATAGCATTCAAAGCAAACCATTTTTGAGAGATGATTGTGAACAAACCACCTACAGCGCCATCAGCTACTGCTTCACCAGCTGCATAATCAACATCAGGATATCCAGCGTTGAATGCTATATAATCTTGTGCATCTTGATCAGTTAAACCTAAACTTACAAATGAAGCAGAGATTCCACTTGTTAAAAGTGTAGAGGCATCACCTGTAATAAATCCTCTGTTAGCACATTCAGCTTGCAGGAAATAAGACTCAGCAGCTGTTAGAATCCATTGTGGTTGATCAACACCTCTTGTAACTCCAGCACCGATTCCAGAAAGTGTGCTAGCGCCATTTGATGTTACAGGAAGAAGACCATATTGAACACCTCTTAATTTACCTGAAACAGTTGTGTATAAACTCGTAGCTCTAGGATCTCCATCAAAAGTATAGTAGCCTGGTGTATTTGCAGTTTGATCACCAACTGCATAAATGTTTGCTTTGTAGTAAACAGAATTTCCAGTTGCAGAACCTGCATTATCAGCTACATAAGTATTGTAGAAAGGATTTCCTTTGTCTGACTGATATCCAGGTTGTACTTGAGCATCAAAGTCAAGGTATCCACTTCCCTCAGCAGCAATTATTGCAAATTCTGCTTGGATAGCAGCTTCTGGAATTGCATAAGATGCAGCAGTTCCAATAGTACCATTTGTATTTGATTCAACACCACCATTCATGAATTTTGTAAGAATTCTTAATTTTAAAGTGTTACCAAATTGAGCCCAACGTGTTTTCATTTCTGCAATAGTAGTGCCAGAGAAATTCTTATTTCCAAACATGATATCATTAGCAGCAATAGTTGAATTTGGACCAGTAGATGATTCATCTGCGTTTTTGATTTCTGAAATTGCTGTATCAATTTGTCTTAATAGATCTTTAGATACATCAACACCATTGTCATAACGAGGAGTAGTTACTGCAGCACCTTTTAAGGCTTGTGTATATGGAATGTTACCATACATATCAACAAGCATTGCAAAATCATGAGCTTTCATAATTCTAGCGATACCCGAGAAGAAAGTAGCGCCAGCTTTTGTAGCAGATAATTGCATTGTTTGATAGTCATAAAGATTATCATAAACACCAGACCATATTCCAGATTGGAAGTTTGTAGTTAATTGATAAGTTTCTTCTTCAGTGTTTGGAGCATAAGTACCAGAACGAGCCCAGTAGCCTAGATAGTTCTGTAACCAACCCCAGTTTCTAGCAACTATACTTGCAGTGCTGTTTTGAGCAGCAGGAAGAATTACATTGTATGCAACTGTACTATCCGTTGCATTGTTCGGATTTTGATTGATATTAAAGCTTTCTTTCTTACAGCTATACATTCCGAATATCAGAGCGAAAGCGAAGAAGAGAAGAAATATTTTTTTCTGTTTCATAATGTTGATATTATTAAAATTAAAATTGTAAAGTTACGTTCGCTCCGAAAATTCTTGTTGGAGGTGTATTTCCTAATCCGTTAACACCTTGAGCATTTCCGGTTGTGTTAGAGAATTCAGGATCAGTCCATTGGTTAGTTTTTGGTAACCAAGTAAACAAGTTTCTACCTGTGATAGCCACTGTCATTCCTTTGATACCTTTCTTAGCAAATAAAGAAGATGGCATGTTGTAAGACAATGACAACTCTCTCAATTTTGCGAAAGCACCACTACACAAGTAGTTTGAATTTGCAGTAGTGTTTCTTGATTGAGACCAGAAATTGTAACCACCACTTTGTGTATAAACTGAAGTATTAGCAGTATAAACACCAGGAGTAGTTTCAACAACTGAATTAGGGAAGATAAATGGTTGACGAGCATTTTGACCTGATCTGTATGATATACCAGAGAAATCCATATTAGGTCCTAAACCATTGTAAATTTGGTTTCCGGTTCTGTAATCAGCTACAACACTTAAAGTAAAGTTTTTGTAGTTAACGTTTAAGTTAGCACCGAAGATATCTGAAGGTAATGTTTGTCCAAATTGTTTAACAGTTGGACTTACTGTAGGATATCCAGTTGTTGCATCAACGATTACATGACCTTCTGCATCACGAACATAATCAGTTAATTTGAAAGTATAAGCAGACTGACCTACGATGATGTAGTTACCATTTCCGATACCTAATTCGTCAACACCGTCAACGATTTTGTCTACTTTATTAGATTGGTGAGTGTAGTTTAATTTCAAATCAGCAGAAACCGCTCCGATTTTGATTAATGGAGTTAATTTCAAATCCATTTCCAAACCT
>CALCNY010000272.1 GCA_937897585.1 uncultured Chitinophagaceae bacterium
GCCTTTAAATTAGTTGTTGGCATAAAAAATAAAAAAACAGATATTGTAAAAAGCAGTTGTGAATGGAAGGGTATTTTTTTCATGATATGCTTAATTCAAAATTTAAAATTCAAAAGTAAAAAATGAAGACCTTTCTTTTTTATTTTAAAATGGAGCCGTCACAAAAAACATGGTAACATGAATGATTACGGCAATACCAATCCAAAGAAGTGTTATAAAATATAAGCCTACGTTATCCAAAGTTTATTAATGTATCGTGAATCCATTTAACAAATCAAACATGTCGTTTTTGTATTCTTCCAATAAACTTTGGGTGGTGTAAGAAATGAACTGTATGGTGCCGCCTTCGCTTGAATAATAATAACCTAGATAAGTGAATTTAATGCCGTCAATAGAGCCATTCATCTGCATAAAGAATATCTTTTTGCCATTCACCATTCTGTATTCTTCTGTAACGATTTTTGTATCGGGCGCCGCATCTTTAGCATTTGATAAGGCCAGCTTCTTCAAGCTTTCAATTGGGATTTCAACTTTTTCAGTGATTATCATTGCGTAAATATCTTTACCCCTTCCTTGAAAAGAATATTCTTGTGCGTCGGCAATTGGATTTTTTTTGTAGGCCCATTCTTTTGTATTGATAAAAACACCTGCATTTACTTTGGTACTTTTGACTTCAAAAGTTGATTTGTCATTTTTTGAAAAAACAACATTGCTCATTGGGATTTCTTTTTCTTCTGCCTCAGAAGAATCATTGGCATATTTCCAGGTTCCATCATCGTATAAGAAAACCTGATCGCCTTTGTCGGTAACAGCTTGTATTTGAGAAAATCCTTTATGAGATATAATTGCAAAAAGACAGAAGATAATGGTGATTTTTTTCATTAGATAAGTTGAATTGTTTTATTGTAAATGACGTTTCTTTCTTTCAAATAGTTCATGATAAAGCTAAAGCATTTTTCATCATGACCAATAAGCTCAGGAGGGAAGATACCTTTCTCAGTAAATAAATTTTCTAAAACCATATTAGCTGCTGCCGTGGCTGTGTATCCTGTAGTTCTGGCCATGGAAGAGATTTGTGTTTCAGGGTTGTATTCATCATACAAATCGTAAGTTATTTTTTCTGTGACATTGTTTTTGTTTTTACCAACTAATGTAATTCTCATAACGGTTAATTCAGGTTCTGTAGCGCCAAGTTTCCATTCGTTGATTAATAACTTACTTGTAAATTCAAGTGGTGAACATTCAACACCCGAAATGTTTATTTTTTCAGTGCTAAAAAAACCACTGGCTTTGAGCATGCGGATGTATTCAATATGTCCGGGATATCGCAATGTTTTTTCTTTTCTGTTTTTGATATGAGGCATGGTAAATAAAATCGAACGCAAGCCATCTGTATTAAAAGCTTCCAGCGTTCCCACGTTGTCAAAATCTATAAACTCAAGTTCAGTAAGCGCTTCATGCGTAACGATGTTTCCGTTTTCTACATAACGTGCAGGACGAGTATATTCTTCAATTACATCAATAGGAGAGAAAGGTGCTTTGTAACAGAAAGGCCATTTTTTTATTTTAGGCAAACCGCCAACCAGACATTCAAAATTAGTAAGCTCCATAATCGCATTATATCTTCCCAAAATAAAATTGCCCATACCGGGAGCTACACCGCAATCTACAATGGCGGTAACACCTTTTTGTTTGGCGAGTTCATTTAATGACAAAGCATCTTCAGGAAAAAACGAAATGTCTACAACATTTTTTCCAGCTTCAATAATTTGTTTCAGCGTTTCAAAACCCAGAAACCCGGGAACAGCGCAAATCACCAAATCAAATGGCTGCAATGTTTTTTGTAAAGCTGCATGATCAGTTACATTCAGTGAAATGGTTTGTATGGAAGCGTTTTTATTTTTTACAAAATCAAGTCGCTCTTGATTCATGTCGGTAACCGTAACTGTATGCTTTGCGGCCAAATCAAAAGCCATAGCAGAACCTACCATGCCTGCACCTAATACGATGATGTTGCTCATTAGAATAAATTTTTATGACGACGAAAATAGTGAAAAAACGACTCTGTTGCTGAATCTACTGCCTCTGTTGGTGTTTTCATTGCCTCTGTTGGTGTTTTCACCAACAAAGAACGGGAGAGACTAACTATTTCATAGTTGGTGAAAACACCTGGTTGCCTCTGTTGGTGTTTTCACCAACAGAGAACGGGAGAGACTAACTATTTCATAGTTGGTGAAAACACCAACTACGGCATCAAACTACCGCATCAGCTCTCCGTAAAATCCATCGATTTACCATAAGTTTCTGGTAAGGCAAACGCGGATAATAAAGCAAAAGCCCAAACTATTGAACCTGTAATTATCAATCCTTCAGTTAGTGTCAATCCAAATTGTTTCTCAATAAAAATATGAAAGGGAATCATCAGCGTAACGGCTCCTCTCATAAAATTGGTAACAGTAGCGGTTACGGTTACACGAAGATTGGTGCCAAAATGTTCGGATGTTGTGGTAACAAAAACAGACAGATATCCACAACCCAAACCCATGAGATATGAGGTTAGATTGATACCGAATCCATTGTAGATATGGATGAAATGAAAAAAAGTCACCACAACGCCAAAGAGCATGTATGCTAGCAATATCTTTTTTCTACTTTTAAACAACTGACTTAAAATGCCACTTGATAAATCTCCAGATGCAATGCCCATCTGAAATAAAATAAAACAAGTGGACAATTTCAATCCGTCTATATGATGAAGTTTTGCTAATTCCGGAGATAATGTAATTAATAATCCAACTGAATACCAGATAGGAACGCCCATTAAAATACAAGCGATATATTTTATAATTCTTTGTTTGGAGGAGAACAACAATTTAAAAGAACCTTTTGCGGCAGCTGATTTTTTGGCTGAAGTAAACATGGATGTTTCCATCGATTTAATTCTAATAAACAACAATAAAAACCCAGCGAAACCTGCGCTGATAAAAGCTTGTCGCCAAGGTAAAAAATCGCCTGCTAATCCTGCAGTTACCGCTCCCAAAGCTCCAAGTGTGGCAACTAAAATGGTGCCATAACCTCTTTTTTCTACGCTCATACTTTCTCCTACAAGTGTAATGCCTGCACCCAATTCGCCTGCCAAACCAACGCCCGCTAAAAAGCGAATCACCGCATACGTATTCACATCATGAATAAAACCATTGGCAATATTGCATAAAGAATAAAGGACAATGGAGCCGAATAAAGCTGTTACTCTTCCTTTTTTATCTGCAATAATTCCTGTTATAATTCCGCCCACCATCATACCTGCCATTTGCACAGCAAGCAAGGTTTCTCCTGTTGTTGTTAAAGCATCACCAGTCAAACCCAATTCTTTTAATGAAGGAATGCGATACACATTGAATAAAAACAAATCAAAGGCGTCGATGAAAAATCCAAGCCCGGCGGCTATTACAGCTATGTTGAAAGGGGAATGGTAGATTTTATGTTCTTGCATTATTTTCTGATTATTGCTTATGATGTAAGCGCATCAATATTATTTTCCAATTAAATCCCAATGATTACCATAAAGGTCTTCAAACACAGCCACCTTGCCGTAAGCTTCCTCGCTGACTTCTCTTATTATTTTGATGTTATTCTGAATTAGATTGTTATAATCATTGTCAAAATCATCTGTGTGTAAAAACAAAAATACTCTTCCACCGGATTGATTGCCTATAAATTGTTGTTGATGTGCTGTTGCTGCTTTCGCCAACAACAAGGAACATGAAGAACCTTTAGGCGTTACCAAAACCCATCTTTTTTCTGGAGATAAAATGGTGTCTTCACTCAAAGTGAAGTTTAATTTCTTTGTATAAAATTCAATGGCTTTATCATAGTCGTCAACTAGTAAAGCGATATGAGCTAATTGTTGTGCCATGGTTGTTGATTAAATTCTTGTTCCAAAATCATTAGTTCTTGTTTTCCAAAGTCCTTTTGTAAAATCTGGAAAATCAAGATTCTTACCACCGGCTGCTACTGATTCCTGGCTCAGTGGAGAAATGGCTGTCCATGCTGCAGCGTCATATACATCCAATGGAGTAGTGGTTTTATTTTTAATGGCTTCTACAAATTCATGTAATACGAAAAAGTCCATACCACCATGGCCGGCACCAATGGTATCATTTTGAAATTTTTGCCATAATGGATGATCATATTTTTCGAGGTAAGGTTTCGCTGCTTCCCAGCGATCTTCATCTTTACTGATGCCATGTAAATACAAAGATTGATTCACATCCATCCATAAACCTTTTGTGCCTTGCACTCTAAAGCCCAATGAATAGGGACGAGGCAAAGAAGTATCGTGTTGTAATAAAATAGTTTCTTGATTGGCAGTTTGTATCATCGTAGTTACAACATCGCCTAATTTGAAATTTATTTTTGCATTCGGATGATTGGCGCCACCTTTTTCTACAATGTATTCATGCAAACCTCTTGCCTTAGATGAGTAGGAAACAAGTGAAGTGAAGCGATTGCCTCTGTTGATATTTGTTAGCATGGCAACAGGTCCAATGCCGTGCGTTGGATAGAGATCACCGTTTCTATCGATACTGTGTTGCGTTCTCCATTTGGCTTCAGAGAAACCTTTTTCACCAAACTCCACACCACCACCGTAAGGATTTTTTCCATCGTTGAATTTCACATCGCGTAAGTTGTGCTGGTAGCCACCTTGCAAATGAATCAATTCGCCAAACATACCCTGACGAACCATATTCATGATGGCCATAACATCTCTGCGATAGCAAACATTCTCAAGCATCATGTAATTGAGTTTGGTTTTTTCAACCAGCTTCACCAGGTTCCATAATTCATCAATTGTTAATGCTGAAATGACTTCACAGCCTACATGTTTACCTGCATTCAACGCATCCATTGCCATTGGATAATGCCATTCCCAAGGTGTAGCAATGATTACTGCATCGATCTCTTTTATATCAAGTAATTTTTTATAAGCGTCGTTGCCACCCATAATAATTTTTGGAACGGGCTTACCTGCTTTTTTAATTTGATCAACTGCGCTGTCAATCATCACTTGCTGTACATCACAAATAGCAATGATTTCAATATCATCTCTTCTTAAAGCCAAATCAATATGATCTTGTCCTCTTAAACCGGTACCAATAAAACCGAGTTTTACTTTTTGATTGGGCGTTCTTCCAAAAACAACATCAGATGGAAGCAATAATATTCCGGCTGCAGTAACAGCAGTGGCGCTGATAAAATCTTTTCTTGTCAACATGAAAATGTATTATAATGGTTATGTATTTTCTTCAAGCACTTGGAGCAATCTGCATTGATTTTTTGCTCTGTCGAGATTCTGTTCAAGATATGTTATGTTGTAATAAATATCACGATTCAGGTAATCTGTCAGAAAACGCAATGCTTGCATGTAAGTCATGAATTTGCCGGCATAAGATAATAAATTCAGTTCATTTTCTGTAAGTTGAATGGCATCTTTATATCCTGCAATGATGGCTTCGTAATAATCTTTTCTGAAAATGATGTAATTGAGATTTGTTTCATTTTCTCCCGTTTCGCAAACCATGGTACGAATCATATCTCCTAAATCGGAAATGAAATATCCTGGCATAATCGTATCCCAATCGATAACTGCTTTTGGTTTTAATGAATTTGCATCAAAAAGTATATTGCTGATTTTTGTATCGGCATGAATGATTCGTTTGGGGATTGTATTATCATTAATGATTTGATGATAAATATTTAGTAGTTCTATTCTAGAAAATAAATAATCAATGCAATCTTTCGCTTTTAATTTTCTTTCCTCATCGTCATTGGCATAAGCAGTTTTAAATTTTTCAAATCGCAAATCAAGATTATGAAAATCAGGAATAGATGGAATGAAATTCTCAGTGTTTGCATTTTGCAATAATGACGTGAATTTGCCGAAAGAATAAGCGGTTTGATAGGCTTGATCAACAGTTGAAATGGAATCTATTGTAGTGGTGTTTTCTATAAAATCAATCAATCGCCAATAGTTGTTATCCTCGTCTATAAAATAATCTTCACCATTTAGAGATGGGTTTATTTTTATAACAGGATAATTTTCATCTGTAGCTAAAATTGTTTCAGCAGCTAATTTAATATTTGCTGAAATTGCGATTGGGTTTTTGAAAATTACAGTGTTGAGTTGTTGTAGAATGAACCTTTTAGACGAAACTTTATCAGAAACAAGATAAGTTTGATTGATCAATCCGGTTGATGTTTTTTCAATTAGACATTGATTAATATCTAAACCAAAGGCCGTAAATATGGCTTTATTTTTTATCAAAACAGTTTTTCAAATTTGAAAACGAAGTTCGGAAAATAATGAGTCAAAGTTTATTTGATGGTTTCGTAAATTTTAAAGTAGCGCTTTATTGCTGAAACAATTGTAGTGGCGATAATTGCGCCGGAGAATGCGAGAAATACATCCTTTTGAGAATCCCAGATATCGCCTTGTGTTCCTAAATACGCATCACCTTGTGCAGGGAAAAAAACATCTGCCACAGCCCATTCAATTAATTCATAGAAAGCGCTTACAGATAATGTGATTTCTATGGGTAATAACCAGGCCACCCAGCTTGGATATTTCAACCATTTTAAAAACATTTCGCGCATGGGGTAGGCGAGGAGGAAACCAAAACTGAAATGGACAATTCGGTCGTAATGATTTCTTTGCAAATGCAGCTGCTCTTTAAGCCAGTAACCAAAAGGGTTTTCGGCGTAAGTGTATTTGGAGCCATAAACATGCAGACAGAGATAAATACAAATCAGCAGATATGAAACATCGCTGAATTGAAATTTCTTAAATGATGAAATAAGAAAAAATAAAAAAATAAAAGTGAGTGTATTTTCAAGAAACCAGTTTTTGATATCGGTTGTTCCTAAAAAAGTGCTAATCCAAATAGAAATAAAAACAGTACAAAAAAGCCAGAGCCAATAATTGTTTTTAAATGGTGTTCTAAAGTTGGATATGGCGATGCTGAATTTCAAAAGATATTATTCTTTTAATGAGTTAAAATCTTCTGCCAATACAAACTCCAAATCTTGGATAGCCATTATAATATGCGTTGTCTCCAAACAATCTTCCATAGCCCGCATAAATATCGCCAACAAAACCATTTTTGGTTAGCAATTTTATTCCTAAAGCGCCACCAAAGCCAAATCCAGTAGATGAAATGTCTTTATAAACAAATGATGTACCAACTGCATTGTAATCAGGAGCATTTGTTTGTTTTTGACTGGCAACAGCCATATTCCCTTCTATATAAAATCCTGCTGCTCTTTTTTTACCAAAGTAAACTCTGTAATAAGGACAAACAATTGCTCTTTCTGGAATTCCATTACCAGTTAAATCATCATAAGGTTTATCTGCAGCTATGGATAAAGAAACACCATAGCTCATATTGTCTTCAACTATTCTTTCATAACTCAATTCTGGTAAGCCATAAATAGCCATTGGCAGATTAAACTTTATTTCATTTTTATTTTTAGAGCTATTTTCTTGTGCGAATAAATTATTGCATATCAAGATGGCAATAGCGAAGATGAGTTTTTTCATTTTTCTTTTTTTATATCATTGAAGATAATAATAAACAACAAAAAAAACGACTGTATTATAACTTTTTAATTTTGTCTTTAAAATTTTCTAATCAGAATCACGCCACCGATTATCATCAAAAAACCCAGTATTCTCCATATATTCAAAGAATGTTGCTGATCCACCAAAATATTAAAATGTTCCATTAATGCGGATAGAAATATTTGCCCTGTTACCACCAATCCAAAAGTTAGAGCAGGTCCTAATTTAGGATATGCCAATATAACCAAAGTAACATAACACGCACCCAGTAATCCACCTAGCCAGGCATAAGCGGGAGCTGATTTAATCCCAGCCCAGGAAACAGTTTGCTTTGTCAGTAGAATGTAAAGAGCAACAGCAAATGCACCAACAAAAAATGAAATCATAGTGCCATGTATAGCGCTAGTTCCTGCTTTGCCTAATTTAGCGTTCATGCTTGCCTGTATGGGAAGAAATGCACCTGCTAATAATGAGGCTATCATCCAAGTTGTTTTATTCATATAATTAGTTAAGTTTAATGAAATTCAATTTATACATTTTAATAGAAAACGCCTTCGGGTTGTATTTTTTCTTTGTATTCAAAACACGTTTTTCTTTGAATCCTAAAATAGATCAGTAAATAATATTGAAAAGTAATTATGACCAATAAAAACAAATCATATCAACAGAAAAATGCTGAATAACTTGATTAACATCCAAAATGAGAATGATTTATTGTATGGTGATGCTGACTGAAATTTGATTGGTCAAGCCATCGCGGTTGGTAATCGTAAAAGTATATTTGTTGACTTGGCCAGGACTGTTCTCTGTAGTTCCTAAATATTCGTAAGAGTAATTGTCTCCTTCACTACCTGTAAGTGCTTTACTAAATTCAGTTTGTTGTGCTCCGCCATTCACCGATTTGGAAAGATTAAATTGTTTCAGCACATCAACAGTTTCGGCTTTTGATGCATTGATGCCAATAACAAAGTCTGATCCTGCTGCGAGTGTGGTGTCTTTGGAAATGTAAACAGCTCCAGTTTTAAAACTGATGTTGGGCAACATTCCTTTATCTTTCTCACATGAAGAGATAAACATAATGCTTAGTAGAAGAGCAAATCCAGTAATTATTTTTTTCATAAGAGTTATTTTATAATTAATTTAATTGGTTTTGTGTAGCGATAAAATTGTATCAAATTTTCACGTTGCAATTTAAAGAAATATTTCTTCCAGGATTCAAAAGGCCGAAATACTTTAATCTTGATAAGTGATCGTAATAGGCTTTGTTTAGTATGTTATTGATTGAAACTCCAAAAGTATATGTTCTTTCTTTGGAACTCATGTTGAAAGAAGCTCCTGCATTCCATAATTGATAGGCAGGTGTTTTCATTTCGTTGAGTGCGATGTTGTTTTGTGGCAAAACACAATTTACTTCAGTAAAAAATCGAATGTTTTTGCCTTTATTTTTATTTGTCTCATATACAATTGAAGGTGTTATTTTTTGTGCTGGAATGAAAGGTGTGTAATGTCCATCTTTTGTTTTACTGTTCATGCCTGAGTAATTCATTTTGCATTGCCAATACTTTTCAAACTTTACATCTAGAGAACATTCTGTTCCATATTGGAAAGCATCTTGTTGTAAGTAACGATAAACAGGAAAGCCATACCATTGCTCATTTTGAGGCGATAGATAAATGTAGTTTTTGAATTTATTTACAAATGGACTTACTGAAAATTCGAAACCATCTTTTGCGTAATTGAGGAAGCTGTTTATTGAAAATACCTGCTCGTTTTTTAAGGTCGGATTTCCGATTTCATAGGTAAACAAACCTTCATGCAAGCCGTCTGAAGAAAGTTCGGCAAGATTGGCAACTCTTACACCAGTTGCCAGATTCAGTTTGACATTGAAATGTTTGTTTGGAAAAAAAGTAAAGCCACTGAATGCATTGTAGTAAGTTGAAAATTTTCTGAATGGTTTGATTTCTTTATCAGGTCCATTTACCGAAGGTGTAAAAAAACTATGAATTGATTTTTCTCCAACACCTGCTCCATTTTCAAAAATCAAATCTTTTTTCAAATAGGTTTCAAAATAAAAAGACAAGTTACTTTCTTGCATGTTGGCATCAGGAATGATTTTTCTCGAGCCATAATTGGTATTGTTTTCAAATGAATGTAAGGAAGAAACAATCATTTTGTTTTTATCATTGATTTTCAGTTCGTATTTCAAAAGCGTTTGAATGGTTAGCAAATGCATATTCAAACTCACTTTGCCACTACTTTCGTTTTCCATTCTTTCATTGGACTGTATGCCAACATTGATATTTAACAAGGAACCCGAATGAAATTTTATTTTATTTTCTGAAGACAAAATATTTAATAAAACAAGATGCGAAGGATTTTTATTCAGACTTCTGCTCCAGCGATGATCAGCACTTATAAAATTGTATACGTCGCTAAAGATGAAACCTGATTTACTATAAGAGCTTAAAAAATTATTAACGGAACTTAATTTATTTTTTTCGAAGCCGAAAGTAGATTTAATCGTGTAGTCAGTAAATCGACTGTTTAATACTCTTTCATTTTTTCCATTACTGTAATCTGCATTGTTTTCCATACCCATGCGCAGGCTCCACCATTTTCCTTTTTTGTTTTTTTCATATTCTGCTTTGATGATTCCACCAAGTGTATTGCTGTTGAAATGTAAAGTCAACTCTGTTTCTTCTGTATTTAAATCTGGTTTTTCATTATCCAGAAAATTTATGACACCACCAATGGCTTCGGAGCCGTAAAGTGTACCAATTGGGCCTTTTATCAATTCTATTTTTGAAAAACCAATCAATGAAAGTCCAAGTCCATGTTCATCTTGCCATTGCTGGTTATCGAATTTCAATCCCGACATCAATATCAATACTCTGTTTCCATAAAGTCCTCTGATTACAGGTTTTGCAATGCCGATACCGGTAGACAAATTACTCACACCCGGAATTTTAGAAAGCATTTCACTGATATTAAAACTTCCAAAATGATTCAAACTATCTGCTCTAACAGAAATGATATTCAAAGAAGTTTTCATCACAGATTTTTCTTTGTAACTCGTTACAACAATTTCCTCAAGACTTTTTACAGAAATACTATCAACATGCTGAGCTGAAATATCAGTAGCAATGAAAATCATCAAAAGCAATGAAAGCAGTTTCATCAAGGAATGCTGTTAATTATAAATCTGTTTGGTTTGTTTTTTAAGATAGGACTCTTCAAAACTTGCACCTAGTCCATTGCCATTAGGAAGGCTGATTTCACCTTTGTCATCGTAACTGATGCCGCCGATTACTGGATCTTCTACAAACATTAAAGGTGTATCAAAATCATAATGGATGATATTGTCGCTTATCAATGCCAAATGTGATGCTGCCGTAAAGCCCATTCTGGATTCAAGAAAACCACCGAGTTGTAATTTCATGTTGGCATCTTCAGCAAGTTTGATAATTTTTTCTGCCTTGAAAATTCCTGATGATTTTCCAAGTTTGATGTTGAACATGTCGCAGGCTTTCAGATCAATCAATCTTTTGGCATCATTGTGGTCTAGACAAGATTCATCTGCCATAATAGGAATAGGCGATTGTTCTTTCACTTTTCTCATCTCCATAAAATTCCATCTGGCGATGGGTTCTTCACAATGTTGAATGTTGTATTGACCAAGTTCTTTTAAAATTTCAATCGCATCATTTACACTCCAGCCTTGATTGGCGTCTATTCTGATAGGAGTGTCCATGCCGATTTGATTTCTAATTAATTGAATTCTTTCAATGTCTTTTTCTTTCGATTCACCCAGTTTTACTTTGATGTATTGAAAGCCATTGTCTATTATTTTTTGTGCATCATTGACCATTTTATTTGCATCTCCAATGCTTACAGTGTAATCAGTAATTATTTTTTTATTGTTTGTTCCTGAAAGAAATTGATATAAAGGAAGTTCGGCCTGTTGCGAAGCGATATCATATAAAGCAATATCAAAAGCGCTTTTGATACTGGTGTTGGCATAAATCGTTTTGTCCATAACCAAAGAACAATGCGCGATGTCGAGAGCGTTTTTTCCAATTAATGATTTCGCAAGATATTGAGCAACGATGAAACAAGTATCCATACTTTCACCATTAATGCTCATAAAGGGACTGCAATCTCCGCATCCGGTAATTCCATTTTTTGTTTTGATGATGACAATGACATTCTCAGCAAAATCAAGAGGTCCGAGAGAAGTAACAAAAGTTTCCTTCAGTTTGATGGGTGATTTATAAATTTCAATTTGCTTAATAATAGCTTCAATCATGTATGAGCATTTAAATAGTTGCCGTCAATTTACAGCAATAGTGGCAACAATCAAACAAAGAAAATCTTACAGGGTCATTTTTACAAGTTTTCCTGTTTTCAATACCTGGTTGTTCGCATGGAATTTATAAAAATAAACACCTGACGGGAATTTTTTGAAATCAATCTCATTGATACCGTCGATCAAAATGTAATCTTTGATAAGTAATTGCCCAATGGCATTGTAGAGATTCATTTTGATGATACAAGAAGTTATATTTTTATTGATCATCAATTTTTCTCCGAATGGATTTGGATACAATTTGGTTTCTGTGCTCAGCTCGCATATACCATTATTGCAACCGATTCCAGGAAAAACCGTTATGGAATCCCTGGCCTGACAATTATTGTTGTCGTTAACGGTTACCCAGTATGTGCCCGGAGAAGATATGATCAGATTATTGTTGATGCTTCCATCACTCCATTGGTAACTATTGAAGCTGCCGGGAGAAACCATGAAAGATGAATTGATACAAATAGAAGTATCATTACCCAAATTTGGAATAGGTTTTGGATTGATGGTAAGATTTAGTACAATAAGACTGTCGCAGCCAGAAGTGCTTGTAAGACTTTGGTTGTAAGTTCCCGAGCTTGTATAAACATTGCCATTGAATGTGTACGATTGGCAAGCAGAGGCAGTAATATTATTTACGGGAGTCTGACAATTGCCGCCAAATAATTTTACAATCACTGCGTCAGATGACCCATACGGGTTGACAATTGTTGTGCCCTGACTTGGGTCGAAGTCTACAGCAAATGGAAAAATACCGGTGTAGTATATATTTTTTAAAACATCAACTTGAATGTTGACGTATATACTTTCATAGCTGCCCAAAATTGCATTTTGAAATTGTGAAGCCCATACATAGTCACCGGCTTCATTTAATTTGGTGATGAAGATATTTCCTTCTGTTAGTGAATGAACAGCTGGTCCTGGATCAAAATCTACTGTATTATAAAAACCTCCGGATACATAAATATTATTACCAGAATCAAAAGTGATGCACTCTCCAAAAGCTTCGCCGGTAAACGTTTTAGCGAAAATTAAATTACCAGAATTATTCAACTTCACAATAAAACAACCTCTGTTAGTGGCGTTGGAAAGATTGAATACAGCAGGTCCCGGATCGAAATCTACAGTGCCATTATACTGACCCGTTAGTAAAACATTATCGGCGTTATCAATTTCAACACCCCATACTTTATCAGTTGTAATCCCTCCGAATTGTTTTGCCCATGAAAAGATTCCATTGCTGTCGAGTTTGATAACAACTCCATCATTATCTCCATTTGAAGTCAGAATGTAATTGCCAACACCGGGATCAAAATCCAAAGATTGGGTGAAGTTGCCGCCCATATAAACAGCACCTTTTGAATCAGATTCCATCGTGAATTCCTGCATAGAGGCGGTGTTTTGATTGGGCATTTGTTTGGCCCATTTGAAATTTCCATTTTCATCTATTTTGAAAATAAAAAAGTCATTGTAGATATTTCCGGCAGTCATCGTATAAATGGCTGGACCTGGATCGAAATCGGCTGGTCCGCCGAAATCACCACCCAGTAAGATGTTGTTGTTGACATCAATTTCCATGGTGTTGATGGAGTACACCTGCCATTGTTTCGACCAGATATAGTTGCCATTATTGTCGAGTTTTATTACAAAAGCATCTGAACCTACTGAAGTTACATTAACTGTACCCGGCCCAGGGTCCATATCCACCGTTCCTTGATACATACCAAGGATCACAATGTTACCTTCATTATCAAATTTCATTTTCTTGACCTGATCACCCAATAATCCTCCAATATGTTTGGCCCAATGAAAATTTCCGGCGCTGTCATATTCTGTGATAAATATGTCCTGATCACCATTAGATGTCATACTGAAAACACCAGGGCCTTCATCAAAATCTGCAGTGCCTCTGAAATTTCCGGCAATAATTACTGCTTTGTTGGAATCGATTATCATGGAAACTCCATCAAAGTTCTGACCCGAAGTACCGAGATGTCTCACCCAATTCAAAGAAGGTTGCTGAGCAAAAACAGCATTTAAAAAAAATGAAGTCATAACAACAAAAGCTAAACGAAAATTGATGTTCATAAGTCAATGGTATGAAATGTAATGCAAAACAATAACATAAGATGTCAGTTACAAAAATATATGGTTGTGTTGTAAATGCGCAACTCCACCACTTAATTTCTAATCCCTTCTAAAGTCAATAGAAAACAATAATTCAGCGCCACATCTTTCAAATAATCAAATCTCCCGCTCGCACCACCATGACCAAAATTCATATTGGTATGTAGCAATAAAATATTGTTGTCTCTTTTAACTGCTCTTAATTTAGCGACCCATTTTTGTGGTTCAAAATATTGCACCTGACTATCATGCAAACCCGTTGTGACAAGCAAGTTGGGATATTTTATAGCTTTTACATTTTCATAAGGGTTGTAGCTATTCATGTAATCGTAATATTTTTTATTTTTTGGATTGCCCCATTCATCGAATTCATTTGTAGTCAACGGAATGTTTTCATCAAGCATGGTATTTACAACATCAACAAAAGGAACTTCGGCGATGATGCCATTCCAGAGATCAGGCGCCATCGTAGTTACAGCACCCATCAACAATCCACCTGCACTTCTTCCCATGGCGTAAAGGTGTTTTGAACTTGTATATTTTTCTTTGATTAAATACTCAGCACAATCAATGAAATCATAAAAGCTGTTTTTCTTTTTTAATAATTTTCCATTTTCATACCAGGCACGGCCCATTTCTTGTCCGCCCCTAATATGTGCGATAGCAAAACAAAAACCGCGATTCAATAGACTCAATCTTGAACTTGAAAAAGAAGCTTCGGTTGAATAACCATAACTGCCATAACCATAAAGTAGCAAAGGTGCATTGCCATCTTTATTGTAACCGTTTTTATAAATAATTGAAA
>CALCNY010000273.1 GCA_937897585.1 uncultured Chitinophagaceae bacterium
TGGATGCATAAATAGCTTTTGCCACCTCAACAATCCCTCCGGCATATTCGGGTTTAAACAAACAATCAACAATCGTCTTTTCCAAATCAGAACAAAGAACTTTATTAAAACTATCTATCCATATTTTCTTCGATCCAAAAAAATGTGTTGTGTTGTGATACACAAATTGAAAAGAGACATTTTTAATTTTCAACTCCGCGGGTTTTATTTGCTTTGACACCACTATTTGTTCTTTCAGTGATGGTTGTGTTATCAGGTTATGAATCTGTAAGGCAGAATAATAACCGATATAATATTTTGCATTGTTTACTAAATGCTCGGCTAATAAATGCCAGTCAGGCATAAACTTACTTGGCTCGGCTTCATATGGAATAATATAGAAAACACCTTCTTTAATACGCATCAACAATCCTCTTTTCGACATATCACTCAACAACTCACGCACGGTATTGGTTTTTGAGTTAGGCAGTGCCTGATATGCTTGGTTATTGTCAAAGCAAACCTGGTTCTTACCGTTAAAGTAGGTAAGCAGTTCATTTGATTGTTTTGATATTAACTTATCTTTCATAGTTGATTTGTCAGTTTTAAACTGACAATAAAGATACAAATAATAATTTAATTTGAGTATTCTTGTAGTTAAAGCTTATTCGAATCATCCAATTTCCCCCTCGATAGCAATCACTTTCAAACTTTGACGCTTGGCCGTATCCAATTTACTCTCGTGGATGTATGAATGTAAATTTATGACAAATTAAGTCTATTTTAATAGACTTAATAAAAAATATTTTTAATCAATCTATGACTGCTTATTTCCAAACTTTACTAGATTTTTACACATTTATAGCTATCAAATTATTTTTTTTGTTTTGTTCCAAAATTTATATATTTGTCTATATGAAAGGACATAATATACTTAAGGAGGAAATCGAATCATTCCAAATCGACAATATGAGAGAGATGCTTTCGGAAAATCCGGAAGTATTTTTCGAGAGCTTGATTAAAATGGCTGATAGAAAACTCAAAGTAACCGAAATGGGAATCGGTTTCGACCGAAAGTTACTTTACGCTTGGAAACAGCACGAGTTGTTACCATTTCCGCACGATGATAAATCTTGGAATCGTTTCAGTTTTATCGAAACCTGTTGGCTTAAAATTTTACTTGAATACCGAAGTATCGGTGTCAGTATCGAAAAATTAAAAATCCTAAAAGAATTGTTTTTTAAAAAACAATTTATCGAAGAGTATATCGACAAATTAAATGAATTAGTCGATGATCCTACTGCCGAAGTTGAATTAAAAAAGAAGTTAGGCTTAGTAAATAGAATCGAAAAGTCGGATGAAGTTATAAAAGCATTTGAATCGATTCAGTTATCGTTGTTTTCGTTGTATTTGTATTCGATAATGATGACGAGAGCAAACCATTCACTTGTTATTACCTCAAACGGAAAAATAGAAGTAATTGATTGGAATTTACTTATCGGAGATTCCTTGACAGAAATACCTAAACTTCATTCATTTTTATCGGACAATACGATAGCCTGTGTAAATGTTCGCAAAGTGATTTTGGAATTATCGGGTACTCACGAGTATTTTTCTAAAACAGAAATAGGTGCCATGGTTTCCGAAAAATCGGTAAATGCACTACGGAATTTGTTTTTGGATAACAAGGTAAAAGAGGTGACCATTCGAATCAGCGAAAACGGTGTTGCTACTGCCTCAATAAAAAAAGATATGGATTTAGCGGAAATGCAAAAAGAAATTTATGATTTACGCAAAAGAGGAAATTTCAAGGATGTTATCATAAAAACCAGAGATGGCAACATCCAATATTTCGAACAAACAGAATTGGTAAAACTTTAAAAAATGTACTGAAGTCCTCAGTCGTATTTATAAAATGAGCGTAATGTGAGATACCCTCACTTACAATCCCAATCATTGAAAAACAATGAGGGATTCTATAACAAAACATCGGATAAAAAACGAAACCACCGATGCGAAAAAACAAGAATTTGAATTAGAGAATAACCGAAATATCGCAACAATTGATGAGCAGCTTGATACGTTTGCTGATATCATCGTTGCATTATTACTAAAAGAAAATTACGATGATGAAAATGAATAACAAATCTGCTCTGGAGGAATTAATGGCTAAAAGGCTTAACCCTGTTTCGAAAGTGGTGGCTCCACGAAACGGAAATGTATGTTTCACTTACGATAGGGTATCGTCAAGAGACCAAATGGTAAACGGTAATAGTTTGGCTTGGCAATTCGAAAGATTGGATGAACATGCCTTAAAAAACAACTTAGTAATCAAAAACAGATATGGTGGAACTTACGAATCTGCAAAAACGGATGAACGAAAAGAGTTCAAAAGAATGTTATCGGATATTGCGAAAGACAAATCCGTTTCTGCAATATTGATTTATAGTTACGACCGATTTTCGCGTTCTGGTGCAAATGGAATATTTCTGTTGGAAAATTTAAAGAAACTTGGTGTCAAGATTATCGCAGTCACACAAGAAGTGGATTCATTTACACCCACAGGAAGTTTTCAGGAAAACCTATACATGCTTTTAAGCAAACTCGATAATGATATGCGTCGGGATAAAAGTATATCGGGAACAAAGTCGATGATTAAAAAAGGATATTGGCCATATGCCACACCTCGCGGATACACCAATACGGTAAAGTATGCAACAGCAGATAAGCATATCTACATTGTCAATGATGAGGGTAAAATGCTTCGCAGAGCCTTCGAATGGAAAGCATCGGGTAAATTCACCAATCAGCAAATAATCGACAAATTAGCCTTGAAAGGAATAGCAGTCACACTTCGTTACATTGCTTGGATTTTTGCGAATCCTTTTTATTGTGGATATGTGTATAGTTCATTATTACCCGGCGAATTAATTCCCGGAAAACATCCAGCATTAATCAATGATGATACTTTTTTAAAAGCAAATAACATCAGTAAGCAAAATGCAATCAGCGGTGTACCAAAAAAATTAAATGTGGATGAATTACCATTGAAAGTTTTTGTGAGAGATATGTTTAGTAACTCCCCATTTACCGGCTATCAAAATAAAAAGAAAAAACTATTTTATTATAAGACAAGAGATGCAGGAACCAATATCAATATTTCAGCAAAAAAATTGAATAGCCATTTCGAAAAACTACTTCAATCGTTTGAGTATGATAATTCGGGAAGGCAAAAATTAAAGACAATTCTGAATCAAAAATTGTCACAGCATTTTGATGATAACAAAGTTGATGAGGTGGTAAATAAAAAACGAGTAACCGAATTACAAAACAACATTGATAAAATGGAGGAGCGTTTTGTTTTGAATGAAATCACGAAAGAACAGTACGATAAATTCTCATCAAAATACAGAGATGAACTCACTCAATTGAAGAAAGAAACGAAGACATATGCCGACATGAGTTCGAACCTTGAAAAAGCAGTTGAAAAAGGTTTGAATATCGCTGAAAACATAAGCCAGTTATGGATTTCATCAGATTACTATGAGAAGCAACAATTACAATACTTGGTGTTTCCGGAAGGAATGTTGTATGACAAGAAAAATGACACAGTTCGAACCATTAGAGTTAATACCTTGTTCCGTGAAATCGCAGTACAGGCAAGGGTTTTAGGCGAAAATAAAAATGACAACCCGTTTTTGGATTGTCATTTTGGTAGTAATGTCGGGACGACAAGATTCGAACTTGCGACCACACGCCCCCCAGACGTGTGCGCTACCGGGCTGCGCTACGTCCCGAATTAAAAGGGATGCAAATGTAAAGGCTAATCATTTATTTACAAAATCATTTGAATCTTGTTGTTACTAGCAATTGACTCATTTTTATTGCTTTATCTAATATTTATTTTTAAACTCTATTTTGACTATTTTTGAACATATTCTAATTATTAAATTCAACATAAGCCTATGGCTAATATTCTTATCATTGACGATGAAAAAGCAATCAGAAAAACACTAACAGAAATTCTCGCTTTTGAAGGTCATAAAATTGAAGAAGCTGCTGATGGAGAAGAAGGGCTAAAGAAATTTTCCGAAAAAAATTATGATGTAGTGCTTTGTGATATCAAAATGCCGAAAATGGATGGTATCGAATTTCTTGAAAAAGCAAAACAACACAACGCAGATATTCCCATTATCATGATTAGCGGTCATGGCAATATTGATACAGCTGTTGATGCGGTAAAGAAAGGCGCCTATGATTATATCAGCAAGCCACCGGATTTAAACAGATTGCTCATCACCATTCGAAATGCATCTGAAAAACAAGACCTGGTTGTAGAAACCAAAGTACTGAAAAGAAAAATCAGTAAAGTGCAAGAAATTGTTGGAGAGAGTCCTGAAATTCTATCCATAAAAAATACCATCGATAAAGTGGCACCTACTGATGCCCGTGTATTGATTACTGGAGAAAATGGGTCAGGAAAGGAATTGGTGGCTCGTTGGTTGCATGAAAAAAGCAATCGAACCCATGGTCCAATAGTAGAAGTGAATTGTGCTGCCATTCCCAGCGAGCTGATTGAAAGTGAATTATTTGGTCATGAAAAAGGATCATTTACGTCTGCAGTAAAACAAAGAATAGGAAAGTTTGAACAAGCTAATGGTGGTACTTTATTTTTAGATGAAATAGGAGATATGAGCTTAAGTGCACAGGCAAAAGTATTGCGTGCATTACAGGAAGGAAAAATCACCAGAGTGGGCGCTGATAAAGACATAAATGTTGATGTTAGGGTAGTGGCAGCTACTAATAAAGATTTAATGCAAGAGGTTGAAGCCAAAAACTTCAGACTCGATTTGTACCATCGTTTAGGTGTGATCATGATTCATGTTCCTTCTTTAAATCAAAGAAGAAATGATATTCCTCAATTAATTGAACATTTTTTACATCAGGTAGCTGATGAATATGGTCAGCCAAAGAAAACGATTGAACAAGATGCGGTGGTTGCACTTCAACAGCACAATTGGACCGGTAATATCAGAGAGCTTAGAAATGTGGTGGAACGACTCATCATTTTATCAGGTAAAACAATTACCCTTGAGGACGTTACTAATTTTGTTTTACCAAGAAGAAACTAATTACTTTATTGATATTGTTAAATAAACTGAAAACTACATTTCATCAAATATAAATTTTATGATAGTTAGTTTTAGTATCTTACTTTTGAACCGCTAAAAAATTACTTATGAGTATTGGTTACATTATTTTCATTGTATGTACTGTTTTGTGGCATTATGGTATGTTTGAAATGTTTAAAAAAGCAGGCATCACTCCATGGAAAGCATGGATTCCATTTTATAATACTTATTGCATAGTGGAGAAAATGGAACTGAAAAAAGTTTGGTTTTTTCTGCAATTTATTCCTATTGCTGGTCAATTCATTACCATTTGGATTACGATTAAATTTGTTGAACACTTCGGCAGATTTGGATTCTTGCATCATGCTTTGACTGTTCTTTTCCCTTTTATTTATTTTCCTTATTTAGGCCGTTCAGCTAATGAAAAATATGCTGGTAAGTTGGTTGTTGATAATTACAAAAAATCAGGTGTAAGAGAATGGGTTGATGCCGCTTTTTTTGCCATAGTAGCGGCAACGATTATACGCACTTTTGTTTTTGAAGCATACACCATTCCAACACCTTCGATGGAGAAGACGTTGCTAGTTAACGATTTTCTTTTTGTAAGTAAATTTAGTTATGGTCCTCGTGTTCCAAATACACCCATAGCCATGCCTTTTGTACATCATACCATGCCTATCACAAATTCTAAATCGTATGTAGAATGGATTAAAATTCCTTACAAAAGATGGTTTGAATCACCAGTTGAAAGAAATGATGTGGTTGTATTTAATTTTCCTGTGAATGATACATTGATTAATGATGAAGTTAATTTTGGAAGTAGGGTAACTTATTATGAAGCCGTTCGTCAGTTGGGTAGAGATAGGGTTTGGCAGGATTATGGAGATATCATTATCACTCGCCCAGTTGACAAAAGAGAGAATTTTATCAAAAGATGTGTAGCCGTTGGTGGTGATGAGTTGAAAATTGTAAATGGCAAAGTATTTATCAATGGTCAACCTCAAATGGTTTTTCCTGCCTCTGAGCGTTACTATAAATTAGAAACTCCAGCCAATGCTTTGATTGATAAAGATCAATTGGAAGCCATGGGCATTAAAATTCATGAAGGCGAAGATATCGGTGATGTAAGAGATATTGGAGTGCCCAATGTACAAATTGTAAACATCACCAATGCTGAGAAAACAACTCTTAAATTGCCTCAGGGATATAAGTTGTCTGATTTTATCATGCCTCCTGATCCACAGTTATTCCCTTATTACAATATTGAACAATCTGAAAAGATTACCGGCTACAAATGGTCTGCTGACAACTTCGGACCTTTGGTTGTTCCTAAAAAAGGAATGACGATTCCTTTAACTGCGGATAACCTTATTCGTTATGGTAGATGTATTGGTGTTTATGAAGGTAACACTGTTGAATACTCAAAAGATAAATTAGGAATGGTTTTGATTAATGGAAAGCCTCAGGAAACTTATACTTTTAAGATGAATTATTTCTGGATGATGGGAGATAACCGTCACAATTCATTAGATAGCAGGTTCTGGGGCTTTGTTCCAGAAGACCATGTGGTTGGAAAAGCTTCCATGATTTGGTTCAGCTGGGAACATGGTCCAAGATGGAAAAGATTATTCAGTGCCATAAAATAGTTCGAAATTCAATCAAAATAACTAACTTAGAAAAATCCTCTTGCAGCTGTAAGAGGATTTTTCATCTAAAAAAGAATTATGCAAAAAGGCCAAATTCAATTCGAATACGAAATTTATGATTCTATAGACGAGTTGTTAACCGAGGACAAAGACTTACTTGAACAAGCGAGAGAAATAACTTCAATTGCATACGCTCCGTATAGCAAGTTTTTAGTGGGGGCTGCTGCCATGTTAGAAAATGGCGCCATTGTAAAAGGAACCAATCAAGAAAACGCTTCTTATCCTGTAGGCATTTGTGCAGAACGTACACTTTTAGGTACAGCTGCAATGACACATACCAATGTTCCAATCGTTACAATGGCAATCGCTTATAATAATTTGTCTGCAAAAAGTGATGTACCCGTTTCTCCTTGTGGTATGTGTCGTCAGAGTTTGAGTGAATATGAAAACAGAACAGGTAAGCCTATACGCTTAATACTGAGTGGTATGGAAGGCAAAATATTTATTATAGAAAATACAGGAAACTTATTGCCATTTTCTTTTAGTGGTGATCATTTATTGGGTTTGTAATTCTACTCGGTTAGAATATAATATTTACAATTACTTTTTTCTTCTTTGAACTATTCCAATTAGGACCTTCATTTAATAATTTTATAGCTTGGTCATCGCAAGCTTTATCTAAGGATTGGTCTACTAATATTTTCTCAGGTTTTCCGTTTTTATTGACATTGAATTTTAATGTAACGGTTCCGTGAATTTCATTTCCGACGTTATCAATGCATGTAGTTTTGTGAATTTTTACATAATTATCAAATGCAGTTTTATCGTCTTCAGTTTGTTGCACTGTATTTTTAAAATCTTTTGCGCTGACCTTTTGCACACTTGCATGTAATGCTTTTTTTCTGGTGTTGTTGTAACCGGTAACAACCACTTCCTGCATTTGCTTGTCGTTATTGCTAATCATGTTTGCTGCTGCCGGAATACCTGCCTTTGCTTTTGAAACAGTTACGGCTGCTACTTCATCATTTTTTACAATGGAATTACTGTTTATTGAATCGGCGGATATAAGATTGTATGAACCTGCATTTAAGTTAGCCGTTGTTTCTTTTTTTGAATCTAATTTAAATTTGGTTTCTTCATCTTTATCAATAGCTGCAGTTGCTGATGTTGTAGAAAATTGTTGTTGTGTTTCAGAAACCAGATCAAGTGCTTTTGCATTAGGTTGAATATCGGTTCTCTCAATAATGGTTGAAGTTGTTTTTGGCTTTTTTGATTTTAAAATGCTCGCTAGCTCTTTGGCTTCTTTTGCAGAGAATTCAAATGAAGTTTCATCAGTTTTTTTCTCTAGGCTTTTGTTGTTGTTATTGTTGTCGTTTTCCGCAAAACTTGATGAGCTGTCTGTATTTGCTAATTTTTCTGAAGGTGTATTCTCTTGCAAAACAGGGGGGATATTTTTTGTAGGATTTACATCATTTGATGATAATTTTTGTTGGTTATTATCTGCTTTGTTGATTAAAAAATAAGCTATTGAAAATACAATGAGCAACGAAGCTGCAATACTTAATGAAGTATATAATTTTCGAATATTGGTACTGCTTTTTTTAGAACCACGATTGTTTATTTTTTCTCTAATGAAAGCCAGATCGTTTTCTACATTGTCTTTATTCTCATAACCATCAATGGCATCAGACAATAATAAATCTTCCAATGCTGATTTTTCCAATTCATTCATTTCCTCAACAGTCATCATGCCCGAATGATATCTTTTGATATCAGCGGCAGTATAATTTTTATGTGTTGATGGTTTCATCATCATTAATTTATTTGATGTTGATTGTTTTCCATACAAATTTTCAAATTCCTTCTCCCATTTTGAATTTGGCTCTTTACCATATTAACTTCTGAATTCGTTATTTGTGCAACTTCTTTGTAGCATTTCCCTTTAAGATAAAAAAGTTCAACAGCTGTTTTTTGATGGTCTGTAAGTTTTTGAATGCAATCTTCCATGAGTGACAGCTGGCTTTCTTTTAAGACAGCCTCGCCCTGATGCAAATCGGACGGCGATTGCATAAAGTCGGGGTTGAATTCAACCGTATAATGTTTGTTTTTTCTCAACATCATCAAACAATGGTTTTTCGCCACCTGATACAGCCAGCTCCTGAAATAAGTGATTTCGTGCTTTTGGACTTTAATAATCAGTTCTTCATAAAGGTTGATGACCGCATCTTTTGCATCCTCTTCATTTTTTAAGTATTTCAAACAAAGACCGTAAATAAGTTCAATATACCTTTCGTAAAGTGTACTCAAGGTGTTCATGTCTTTATCCGAGCGATAAGACATCAGCAATTCGGCATCAGTAAGTCCGGAAGGTATGGTTTTAATAAAGTTCAACGGCGGCAAGTTATAAATAATCGTTGAATCTTTCAGTAAATAAGCCTATTGATAGACTTAGCCTTCGGGAAAAGAAGATAGCAACAGTCTTTCTTCTGGAATGACAATATGGTCGGCCTGAATTTTATCTGGATAAACGAATGATACTTCATAACGATGGATATCTTCTTCGTATTTGCGAATGATGGCATTGCCAGCAGGTTTGTATTCAGTGTCCAATACAATAACATGTTGCCCTATTTGAAATTTCATAAACGGATTTTTGTGTGTTTTTGATAAGTTAGCCTGTAACAAAATACAGACAGGGATTAGAATTTTACAAATTTTATGCCATATGTTTTTTTTGCTTATTATTAGTTGAGTTAGTTATCAACAAGTTATTTTCAATTTTATTGAAAAAACTTTGATTATTTTTTGTTGCAGAAAAATTGAAACCTTACTTTTGCCGCGGAGAGATGGCAGAGCGGTCGAATGCGGCGGTCTTGAAAACCGTTGACTGTTACAGGTCCGGGGGTTCGAATCCCTCTCTCTCCGCAGGCATTGAGTCCAAAAATGTCCAAAAGCGTCTAAAATCAAGTATTTAGGCGCTTTTTTATTTTAGTTCTTGTCTTAAAATGTCTTGATTTGTCCAATTACTTGGTTTCTTTCTGGGTTTCTTTTCATTTCCACCTAAAAAAGAAACCAAGCATTTAGACAGATTTGGACAGAATAGGAATGAAATTCAATGAATTAGATGCACTTTTTTTCCTAAAGAAGCATATTTTTGTAATCACAAATGGGGGGCACAATTTTTAAAATTGCGCCAAAATGAATTCTCAAAAATCAAACTTCTCGCTGGTAGTTTATATCAGCAGAACCAAGACAAAACAGAACGGCGAAGTGCCGATTCTGATGAAAATTAACATCAATGGAGAGCGTCAGGTCATGCAGCTCCAAAGAAGTATCCTTCCCGACCTTTGGGATAGTAAGCGAAACCGAATGAGCGGTCGCACCCAAGAAGCCAATGAATTGAATCGCTACATCGATTCTGTAATCACCCGAGCCAGGCAGAAGTATTCGGAGCTTATCACAATTCATGAGATGGTAACACCTCAATTATTGAGAGATGCTATCCTGGGAGTAAACTCTGCAAAAGCCAAGATGATTGTTGCGATTTGGGAGGAACATATTGAAAGCCTTCGCAAACTTATCGGTAAAGAAAGCACTACTGCTACTTGCCAGAAGTATACTACAGCAAAAAATCATTTTGCCAACTTCCTGAGATTAAAATACAAAGTTGACGATGTGTCTATTAAATCTGTTGACAACTACATGGTCACGGAATTCGCTTACTACCTAAAAACTGAAAAAGGCTGTAATTTCAACACCGCTAATAAATTCCTTCAGAACCTCAAAAGGATAACCTTTAGATGCCTTCAGCATGGTTGGATTGTAAAAGATCCATTTGTGGGAATAAGCCTCAAAATGAAAGAAGTTGAGCGTCCCTATTTAACAGAGGAAGAGCTTCAAAAATTAATGGATTTTAGCTCGCCATTCGACAGATTGAATCGGGTGCGTGATTTCTTCATTTTCTCATGTTTCACTGGCCTTGCTTATGCAGATGTAAAGAAATTAAAGCGAAGTGAAATAGAGCAAAACGAATCAGGCTATTGGATTAAAACAAAGCGTAAAAAAACCGGAGGTCGAGCCAATATACCATTGCTCCCTATTCCTGTTCAAATCATCAACAAGTATGTAAAACTGGATATGCTCCAGGACAATGATCCCATACTGCCACTTCTTAGCAATCAAAAAATGAATGCTTACATCAAGGAAATCGCTGACTTATGTGGAATTTCCAAAAAACTATCATTCCATATAGCTCGTCATACTTTTGCCACTACTGTTACTTTGACAAATGGAGTTCCCATTGAAAGTGTAAGTAAGATGCTTGGGCACAAAAACATTCAGAGTACACAACACTACGCTAGAATCGTTGATAAAAAAGTTGGTGATGACATGCACTTACTATCCCAAAAAATTGGAAGTCGATTATCTCTGACAATCTAAAAAAACATAACCCCGGTAAATCCGGGGTTTTTCTTGGACACTTTAAGACATTTTAAGAATATGGATGAAAAATTAAAGATAAAATCATATGGTTTTGGGGAACTAGCATTGTTCTATTTTCCCAATAACAAGAAAAGAAGTGCCAGCGCACAATTTGGTCGATGGATACGTCAAAATGAATCATTGTATAGACTATTGGGAGAGTCTGGCTACAAGCTGGGAAAAAAGATTTTAACTCCAAGTCAGGTCAAGTTGATTGTAGATTTCTTTGGAGAGCCTTAGCACATTGGCCCTATGAGTAGTGGTTGAATATGAGGCATTTCACTATTAATAAAAATCAACAGTTGCTTATGGGTTGATTAAGAAATTACAATTCTCTTCAAGTTATTAATATGCATATTTTAGAGACTGTTTTTATTCTTTTTCCAAATTCTTATTGCCAAACCATCATTTGTATGTAGCTTTTTTTTAATCATTTTGTCAATTAGTATTTTCTTGAAAGTATTTTGACCAAATGAGCTAGGCACCAAAACCTTACCTAATATTAATTCTTTAGGCATAGAAATATTCGAATATATTACGTTGTTTATATCGCATTCAATACCTTTCAGATCATCAGGTATTTTAACTGCGTATACTATAGAATCAGAGATGTCAATTTCTGTTACTAAATCAAAAAGTGTATTTAACTCATTGGGTATTTTATCTTTTAAATTATTATTATTGCTTATTGCAGTTTCAAAAATTTGTTTTGCAATTCGAATATCTTTTAACGCTTGCCCCCCCCTTAGTTTCAAAGAATGCATACTGTGCCGCAGCAAGACTTAATGAGGAA
>CALCNY010000274.1 GCA_937897585.1 uncultured Chitinophagaceae bacterium
CGATCTGCTTCAGCATTTTATTGGTTCGATCTTGAAAAAAATGTACAAACTAATCTGTTGTTATACCCTTTTTGTTTTATGGATGCCAATAGTTTTTATGAACAATATCAAGATGCAAAAACTACATCGATAGAATTAATGCATTACAAAACTGAATGTCAAAAAGTAAATGGCTTATTCATTTCCATTTTTCATAATAATTTCCTGGGAACTGATAAACAATTTGCTGGCTGGGCTGCCATGTATGCTGAATTTATATCTCAGATTCCGTAATCATATCTTCTTTGTCTCTTCTCACACTGTAGTTTACAAGATAAACACCAATTAGCGTGATGATGGTTCCAATAACAATTGAAATTGTTAGTTTTTCTTTTAATAAAAGAGCCGCTATAATCATCGCTACAATTGGATTGACATAAGCGTATAAAGACGAAATGGCTACTGGCAATCTTTTCAATGAATATATAAATGCGATGAAGCTGGTAACAGAACCGATAACAACCAAATAGGAAATGGAAAGCCACGACTTTATTGAAATGCTGGCCAATGGAATAGGATCTTGTGCGATATGAGCAAATACAAATAACATGGCTGACCCTATCACCATCTGCCAACCCATTCCAAAATAGGGATTAACCGAAAGATGATGTCTCGACAAAAACACAGTGCCTAAACTCCACGACAACATCGCAATTATAGAAAGTATCAAACCGAAAAATAAATTTGGGTCTACATGAGTAAACATATTTTCATAAAACACAAATCCCACACCACCGATTCCGATTAACAAGCCGACGAAAGTCAAAACAGAGACATCTCTTTTCTTATAAAAAATCCATTCAATCAACACAACTGATAATGGATACAACGCGCCAATCAATGAAGCCAAACCTGTTGGTATGTATTTTAAACCCCAAGTGCTTAGCCCATTTGCAGACAAAAACATCAGCGCAGACATTACAACAATAGATTTAAAATCTTTTGCAGTTGGTAATGGAGATTTTTTTATGAAAAGAAAATAACTCAAAAAGATAGTTCCGGCTAAAAACTGTCTGATGTAAGTAAGTTGGAGTGCAGGTATTTCAGAAATAGCAATCTTACTGGCAACCCATGAAGTCCCCCATAGTATAGAGGTTGCCGTTAGTGCGAGATATGCTTTACCGTTGGGTTGTTTGTTTTGCAAAGTTATTAGGCCCCCTTAGTCCCCCAAAGGGGGATTTTGATTGTGTTTTGTTAGTTATCCTTCTTTATTTCTTATTCTTACTTTCTTATTATTTATTTCAAACCACGCAACTTCCATTTCAGGAGACATTGCTGAGAACGAGAGCTTATCCAGCTCTATCCAGCCTATCCAGCTATATCCAGCTATATCCACCTCAATGCTTAAAATGCCGCTGCCCCGTAATCACCATCACCAAATTGTGATCCTTGCAATAGTTTATAGAATCGGCATCTCTGATAGAACCTCCGGGTTGAATATAAGCTTGGATTCCTGTTTCATGGGCTATTCTCACGCAATCATCAAAAGGAAAAAATGCATCACTCGCCAATACAGCACCTTTTAAATCAAATTGAAACTGATGTGCTTTTTCAATTGCATGACGCAATGCATCAATTCGACTGGTTTGTCCGCAACCTTTACCAATCAATTGTTTGTTTTTGATTAAAGCAATGGCATTACTTTTTAAGTGCTTACAAACTAAATTGGCAAAAATCAAATCTTCTTTTTCTTGTTGTGAAGATTCTCTTCCACCTTCTTCCTTCCATTCTGTGAAATTGCCTTTGTCATTTTCCTGCATCAATACGCCGTTGAGTAAAGACTTAACTTGAAAAATTGGAAGTGTATAATCACGAAGTTGTAATAAGATTCTGTTTTTCTTTGATTTTAAAATTGACAAAGCTTCATTATTGTATGAAGGCGCAATCAAAACTTCGAAAAACAATTCATTGATAGCGGTTGCTGTTTCAGCATCAATTTCTGCATTGCAAACCAATACACCACCAAAAGCACTTTCAGGATCGCCGGCTAAAGCCATATCCCATGAAGCTTTCACCGCATCTCTCTGAGCAATGCCACAAACGTTGGTATGTTTGATGATGGCAAAAGTAGTAGCATCAAATTCTTTAATGATTTGAATAGCTGCATCAACATCCACTAGATTATTATAAGAAAGTTCTTTGCCATTCAGTTGTGTAAAAACTTCATTGAGGTTGCCATGAAACGAAGCCAATTGGTGCGGATTTTCACCATAACGCAATACTCTCTTTTCTTTGTTGAATGGAGTAACAAAAGCAGATTGATTGAAATAATTTGAAATCGCATTGTCGTAATGACTGCAAACATCAAATGCTCGCACTGCAAAATATCTTCTTTGTTCGTAAGTAGTTTGAGCTTGTTGATTGGTAAGTATTTCATTCAACAATACATATTCATCTTTGGAAGCAACAACCGTTACATCCTGGTGATTTTTTGCAGCTGCGCGAATCATAGAAGGACCGCCAATGTCTATCTTTTCAATAATCGGACTTTCGTCGCCATCAGTTTTTCCTTCAAAGCTTTTTACAGTTTCTTCAAAAGGATATAAATCAACAATCACCAAATCAAATTCAGGAATCTGATATTGTTGCATTTCCTGTTGATGCGTTTCATCAGCACGTTTGCCCAAAATACCACCGAATACCAACGGATGTAAAGTTTTTACACGACCGCCTAAAATGGAAGGAAAGCCAGTTAGGTTTTCTACGGGCACACAAGGAATATTGAGTTTCTCGATAAAATCTCTTGTGCCCCCAGTACTGTATATGGTAACACCTTGCTCATGTAAAGTTGTAATAATTGGTTCTAATCCATCTTTATAAAAAACAGAAATAAGTGCAGATTTAATTTTTTTCATTTGATAAATGCAAAGTCAAAATTTAAAAGTAGAAATTCAACATTGATGATGGTTTATCTTTTTACTTTTGACTTATTGATTTTT
>CALCNY010000275.1 GCA_937897585.1 uncultured Chitinophagaceae bacterium
CACAAAAAAATGTAAATCTGGGATTTTATTTTCAACTATGTCCCGAAAGATATCGTAATCAATTCCAAAATAATGATGAATAAATTGATTTCTGGTAGCCGCCATTTTTCTCCATTCTATGTGAGGGTAATCTTTTTTAAATTCATCATCAATTTTATTGGCTGCTTCACCAATAATTTCTATACTTCTTTCCAGAGCTCTTACTAATACTTTATCATTTATAACTTGATTTGAATCTTTTCCATTTGTGTGGGTAGAAATAAAATCACATTCGTCAAAGATGTGTTTGATCAGTTCAATATTAGATACCGACATTTTCAACTTGTTTTAAAATGTGTGGGCCAATGTATGGACTTAAGGATGCTCTGGTAACTAATTCTATTTTTCTGCCGGTAAGCTCTTCTAAAAAAAAAGCTAATCCAATGTAATTATCGTAGGTTTTTTGATGGGGTAAAAAATCAATTAATAAGTCGATGTCGCTATCCTTGTTAATATTATTGTTTGAAACAAAGGAGCCAAATAATCCAAGTTCTTTTATCCCAAAAGATTTGATGGTATCTCTGTTTTGAAATAAAAGATTTAATAATTCTGATTTTGTTTGAATTAGCGAACTCATATTACAAATATAATATAAAATATAAGAAAAGAAAATGGGTGCATTTTATAGGTTATTGTAAGAAATAATTATTATTTGCTGAAATAACAAATTAGTTCGAACGGGGTTGAGTTCTAAAATTTTGGGAATAGAAATTGATTTGATTTGCCTTCATAGGTGTTATCATCAACGACTGGCAAAATGAATAATGTAACAGATCTTTTTAAAAGCAAACAACCAAAAATTACTTTTACATTCCTCTGTTCATTATTCATTATTTTACATTTCTAGTGGAGCTGGCGGGAATCGAACCCGCGTCCAAACATATTCGTCATAAGCTTTCTACATGTTTATTTATGCATTGATTGTCGGGGAAAAGCAGGAGCATAACAAACCAATTTTTCCCTTAGGAGAATGTTCTTAAGTTATCGTCACACCATTCGAAAACAGCAACCTGTGTTTGTTTTGAGTCGGCGGCGGAACCTGGTAACAGATCAACCTGTTCGGCGGCCCGAATGGATGCTAATCTATCGATTAAGCAGCCATGGCATACGTAGTATTGCCATTTGAAGTTTGAATATTCAGATTTAAGTGCTAATTATCCAACGCACTACATGCTTACACTTACAAAGAGCTATGCTGTCAAAACCGGTCAGCCCCGGAGCTTTCGCTTGGGCAAAGGTAGAGGTTATGATCGTTAATGTTGTTCCAAAGGTTCAATAAGTTCAAAAAGTTCTTCATGTCGACAAAACTTTTTGAACATCTGAAACCTTTTGAACCTTTTGAACATCTGAAACCTCTTGAACTTTGATTATCTTTGCCCCCTCAAATTATGAAGTACATCAACGAAATCAACAAGCGCAAGACTTTTGCCATCATTTCTCACCCGGATGCCGGTAAAACAACACTTACAGAAAAGTTTCTGTTATTTGGTGGCGCCATCCAAACTGCAGGTGCTGTAAAAAGCAATAAAATTAAAAAACATGCCACTTCGGATTTCATGGAAATTGAACGCCAAAGAGGTATCAGTGTGGCGACGAGTGTAATGACTTTCGAATATCAAGGTTTTCTGATTAACCTATTGGATACACCTGGTCACAAGGATTTTGCTGAAGATACTTACCGTACTTTGACGGCAGTGGATAGTGTGGTTTTGGTAATCGATAGCGTAAATGGGGTGGAAGATCAAACCCGTCGTTTGATGGAAGTTATCGCCATGAGAAAAACACCGGTGATTGTTTTTATCAATAAAATGGATCGTGATGGTAAAAATCGATTCGACTTGCTGGAAGAAATTGAAAAGGAATTGAAGATTAATTTACATCCCATGACCATTCCAATTAATAGTGGAAAGGACTTTAAAGGGGTGTATGATTTGCATGAGAAGAGTTTGGTTTTGTTTACAGCGGGCACAAAAGCAAACGATGAAGATGTATTGAAAATTAGCGACTTAAACGACCCTATATTGAATAATAAAATAGGTGAAAAAGATGCTAATGTCTTAAGAGAAGATGTGGAATTGGTGGATGGTGTTTATGGAGAGTTGAATCTCGATGACTACCTTTCTGGAATTACAGCGCCGGTATTCTTCGGTTCTGCGGTTAATAATTTCGGGGTAAAAGAGATGTTAGACACATTCATAAGAATCGCGCCAACGCCTCGCCCTCGTCATACCACAACCAGAGATGTAATGCCTCAAGAAGATAAATTCAGTGGTTTTATATTTAAAATCCATGCTAATCTAGACCCCAAACATAGAGATAGAATCGCTTTTTTAAGAGTTTGTAGCGGGAAATTTGCACGTAATACTTTTTACAATCACGTTCGTATGGAAAAGGATGTGCGTTTCAGCAATCCTTATAGCTTCTTGGCTCGTCAAAAAGATGTAATCGAAGAGGCGTTTCCTGGAGATGTGGTGGGTTTGTTTGATACCGGAAACTTCAAAATTGGCGACACTTTGAATGAAGGCGAAAAATTTTATTTCACAGGAATCCCAAGTTTTTCACCTGAAATATTTAAAGAGGTAGCTAATAAAGACCCAATGAAAACCAAGCAATTGGAAAAAGGTTTGTTGCAACTAACTGATGAAGGTGTCGCACAATTGTTTACCCAGTTTGGTGGCAATAAGAAAATCATTGGCTGTGTGGGCGAACTACAATTTGAAGTAATTCAATATCGCCTATTACAAGAATATGGTGCTTCGGTTCAAATGAATCATCTGCCTTTCTACAAAGCATGTTGGTTAACTTCAAAAGATCCCAAGAAATTAGATGATTTTGTAAAATACAAGCAAGCGAATATTGCCGAAGATAAAGACGGACATATCGTTTATCTGGCTCAAAGCGAGTGGTTTTTAAATACCGAGATATCGAATAATCCAGATATTGAGTTTCATTTTACTTCTGAAATACACAAGTAGGTTTTGGGAGGGGTTGAACGTTTAATATGTTCAAAAGGTTCAATAGGTTTAATGAGTTCAAGAGAGTTTCGTGGGTTCTCATTCTAATAGAGATCACATGAATTATATTTTCTCAGTTGTTGGGATTTTTGTTCATTTATATTATTTCCAGCTAAATCAAAAGTATTTTCATTTTTAATCTTTTGAATGCTTCTTTTTTCTTCTTGAAAAACCACTTGATTCTTCAACTATGAAAGTAACAGGTTGGTTGTAAATTGATTTTACTTTTTTGCCAAGTTGTTCCGCAGGAACCCAATTGCCTGATTTTTTAATTACTCTTATTGCTTCTTCAGATAAACCAAAGCCTGGGTTATTTACAGCCTCAATATCACATAATGAGCCGTCTGTACAAACTTTAAATCGAACCAAAACCGTGTATTTCCCAACAGGCGCGCCATTTTGTACGGGCACATATGCATTGAGATTATTGATTAAATAATCACGCCAGCCAGGAAGACCTCCAGGAAAACTGGCAATTTTTTCTAATTGAAAAGAGTTTGAAAGGGTGTCTGCAGTAACAATTTCCTGAGCATTCGCAAATGAGCCGATAAATAAAAATAAAGTAATTAGTCTTGCTTTGGTAGACATATATTCAATTTAAAAAGTCATTCCGGTGTAATTATGCGGGGTTATCTTTTTCAATTCATCTTTTATCACCTTCGAAACTTTCAATTTTGAAATGAATTGTTGAATTGCTTTATTATCAATAACAGCACCTCTTGTCAATTCTTTCAGCGCCTCATAAGGAGCAGGATAGTTTTCTCTTCTTAAAATAGTTTGAATGGCTTCGGCCACTACAGCCCAGTTGGCTTCTAAGTCGGCTTTTAATTTAGGTTCGTTGAGAATCAGTTTGTCCAAGCCTTTTTCAATAGATTTTATGGCAATAATAGTGTGTGCCATAGGAACTCCGATGTTTCTTAAAACCGTACTGTCTGTTAAGTCTCTTTGCAGTCTGGAAATAGGAAGTTTTGCTGATAAATGTTCCAGATTTGCATTGGCAATGCCCAAGTTTCCTTCTGCATTTTCAAAATCGATTGGATTTACTTTATGTGGCATAGCGCTACTGCCCACTTCACCTTTCTTAGTTTTTTGTTTGAAATAATCAACACTTACGTAGCTCCAGATGTCTCTTGATAAATCAATTAAGATGGTGTTGATGCGTTTTATTGCATCGAAATGAGCCGACAAAGTATCGTAATGTTCAATCTGTGTGGTGTATTGTTGTCTTTGTAAACCAAGTTTGTCCTCCAATAATTCATCAGCAAATTTCAACCAATTGTATTTTGGATAAGCTACATGATGGGCATTGAAATTGCCCGTTGCGCCACCAAATTTTCCTGTAAATGGAATGTAACTGAATAACTGAATTTGGTTTTCTAAACGTTCTACAAACACCATGATTTCTTTTCCCAAACGGGTAGGAGATGCGGCTTGTCCATGTGTTCGCGCCAACATGGGAACATTTGCCCACTCCCTCGTCAATTTATATAAATGTTGTTGCAGATTTAAAACAGCAGGTAAGTATTCTAGTTCTATTGCATCTTTCCAAGACATCGGAATGGCAGTATTATTGATGTCTTGTGAAGTCAACCCAAAATGAACCCATTCTTTCAAATGGTCTAATTTCAAGGCTTCCAGCTTGGATTTTAAAAAATATTCTACTGCTTTAACATCATGATTCGTTACTTTTTCAGTGTCTTTTATCCATTGCGCATCTGCTTCGGAAAATTCCTCAACAATTAGTTTCAGCTTTTCTTTCTGCTTGGCATCAAGTTTAAAGAATTTCTTTTCCGACAGGAAGATGAAGTATTCAACTTCAACTTTGAGTCTATATTTAATTAATCCATATTCAGAAAAATATGCGGATAATTCTTTGGTTGCATTTGAGTATCTGCCGTCGATTGGGGAGATAGAGAAAAGAGGAGAGTTGTTCATGCGGCAAAATTAGGAAATATTCGCTTCGCTAGTTTGTCTTTTCAGCAATGCATTTAGGAAGGGAAGAAACGCTGAAAAAAATAGTTCAAGAGGTTTGGTAGGTTCAAAATGTTCAAAAGGTTATTATGTAATTTGGTTCAAACCTCTTGAACTCATTGAACTAATTAAACCTTTTCAACAAAACATTCAACCCTTAAACCTTTGAACTACCTTCTCCACCATTTCATTAATCTCCTCAGATACTTTAATGTAGTAAATAGCAGGAATGAAAAGTCCGGCGAAAAGTATAGAGCGTATAATCGTGTCTACATAGATATTCATAACAAATGGAATCATGTAAACCAGTCCGAAAATCAATAATGAAACGGACAGAATTTTGATGTGTTTTAAACTATAAGGTTGCCAGCCATATTT
>CALCNY010000276.1 GCA_937897585.1 uncultured Chitinophagaceae bacterium
TTAACAATTATCAGTGAACAATCACCAAATCACCAAATAATCAATCAACAATTATCAATCAACAGTGAACAATTTTCAGTGAACAATTATCAAATTATCAAATTACCAAATCATCAAATTACCAAATTAACCAATTACCAAATTAACCAATTACCCAATTAACTAATCACCAAATTGAACCACCATGCAATACGGAGACTTCTACTTCCCCATGCCGGCCAACGAACCAGTTTTGAATTACGCACCAGGCAGTAATGAAAAAATCGCTTTGAAAAAAGCACTCAAAGAAATGAAAGCTGAAAAGCTGGATGTACCCATGTACATAGGCGCAGAAGAAGTGAAAACAGGAGAAAAGATTTCCATGCATCCGCCTCATGAAAGAAATTATACTCTCGGTCATTTTCATGTTGGTGATGCAAAACATGTAACTAAAGCTATAAATGCTGCTTTAAAAGCCAAAGACAAATGGGCTAATATGAGCTGGGAAAACCGAGCGAATATTTTCCTTAAAGCTGCTGATTTATTGGCAACCAAATATCGTCCGCATATTGTTGCAGCAACCATGCTCGGACAAAGCAAAAATGTAATTCAGGCAGAATTAGATGCCGCCTGTGAATTGATTGATTTCTTACGTTTTAATGTTCATTTTTTAAGTGATATTTATCGCCAACAGCCTATCAGCGCCAATGGTATGAACAATCGAATGGAATACAGACCATTGGAAGGATTTGTATTTGCCTTGACGCCATTCAACTTTACAGCAATTGGCGGCAATTTACCAACCAGTGCTGCGATGTGTGGTAATGTGGTGGTTTGGAAATGCGCCTATACACAAGTTTACAGTGCGCAATTATTCATGCGGATTTTAAAAGAAGCAGGATTGCCAGATGGCGTTATCAATTTGATTTACGTTGATGGACCGATTGTAGGAGAAGTCGTTTTCAATCATCCCGAATTTGCAGGTATTCATTTTACAGGAAGTACAGGTGTTTTCAATAACATGTGGGAGAAAATTGGTGCTAATATGAATAAATACAAGTCTTACCCAAGAATAGTTGGAGAAACGGGCGGTAAAGATTTTGTAATCGCTCATAAGTCTGCTGATGTAGATGTTGTAGTAACCGCATTAGCCAGAGGAGCATTTGAATTTCAGGGACAAAAATGTTCTGCTGCATCTAGAGCCTATATTCCTTCCAATATGGCTGCAGCAGTGAAAAAGAAATTGGTAGAAGCGGTTAAATCCATGAAAATGGGTACCGTAGAGGATTTTACCAATTTTATCAATGCCGTTATTGATGAGAAAAGTTTCAATAAAATTGAAGGGTACATTAAAGCAGCCAAAAAACGCGATAGCAATGTGAAAATTTGGGTCGGAGGTAAATGTGATAAAACGGATGGTTATTTCATTGAACCAACAATCATTGAAACCCAAGATCCAAAATATACAACGATGTGCGAAGAGATTTTTGGACCGGTTCTTACCATTTATGTTTATGATGAAAACAAGTTTGAAGAAACACTAAAGTTAGTTGACAGTACTTCTGCTTATGCCTTAACAGGAGCGGTTATTGCTCAGGATAGATATGCTGTAGAATTGGCTACAGCGAAACTTAGAAACAGCGCCGGTAATTTTTATATCAACGACAAACCAACCGGAGCCGTTGTTGGACAGCAGCCTTTTGGTGGTGCAAGAGCTAGCGGTACAAATGATAAAGCAGGTTCAATGCTAAATCTTTACAGATGGTTAAGCGCCAGAACAATCAAAGAAACTTTTAACCCTGCGGTTAATTTTGGCTATCCTTTTATGCAGGAAAAGTAAAACCGATCAATTGTTGAATAATTTTCAAAGAAATTTGGGTTACTTTTTTAAAAATTTAGCATTAAGGGATGAAATTTAAAAATATGACAAAGAAAG
>CALCNY010000277.1 GCA_937897585.1 uncultured Chitinophagaceae bacterium
TACCTACAGCTTCTCATAGTTTTGAAGATATTGATACTACTTTACAAGCATTCGAAGAAACGAAGAAAAAGCTAGATGCGGGATTGTACAAAGCAGCTGATATTCCGAATATGGCGGAAGCAATGTAAAATTGTTCAAAAGGTTTCGGAGGTTCAATGAGTTTAAAAGGTTATCTCTAAATATCAATAACCTTCATATAAAATGAAAATGCCCATGGTTTAAATCGTGGGCATTTTTATTTCCTAGCGCTGGCCTTAAGGCCAGCGCTAGGAAATAATGGATTAACAATCTGAACCTATGATAATTTAAATTACAACAGGAAATAATGGAATAACAATCTGAACATATGAAAATTTTACTTTAGCGCTGGCCTTAAGGCCAGCGCTAGGGAAATAATTGTAATAAACCTTTTGAACTTATTGAACCTTTTGAACTTTTGTAACCTTCCGCAAGAAATACACCACCACCCCACTCCCCGCCACAATCAAAAACATGCTAATCACAGCCAAGCCTGTTGCATAAAAAATAAACAGCCACATCAGTATTGCCATGATAACAGGCAATGGATACAAAGGCATTTTGAAAGGCAAATCTGTAGTTCCCTTTCTTTTGCGCAAGATCATTACACCAACTGCCTGGCCGATAAACTGCACTATAATTCTCATGGCTAAAATGCCACTGATGATTTCGCCCATTCTGAATAACAAACTGAAAACAAAAGCAATACCACACAATACTAACAGTGATATGTAGGGGAAGTTTTTAGTAGGATGTAATTTGGCAAATACTTTAAAGAAAGCCCCATTCACAGCTGCTGCATATGGCACTCTGGAATAGCCCAACAGTACAGCAAACAAAGAAGCGAGTGCTACCCACAATATCATTACTGTTGCTACTATGGCAGCTGTTCTTCCGTATAGCCTTTCCATAAAAATACTGATGACGAAATTGTTGACACCACTGTCCTGCCATGATTTTATCTCCTGCCAGGGAATCACAGAACCGATACTCATATTCATCAATAAATATAAAATAGCAATACCAATTACAGAGATAAACATACTCTTAGGAATATTCTTTCCGGGGTTGATAATTTCTCCGCCGAGATGGCAAACATTGTAATACCCGAGATAACTATAAATCGTTTTTACACAGGCTTGTCCGAATGCAAATGATACAAGCGTATTAAAACTAAAACTTGAAGGCAATTCTTTTAATGGTGCCAAGATATTTCCATGAGCAATGCCGCCAAAAATAATCCAGCCCAATGTCGCCAAAACTCCCGCCCATAGCAACACGCCAATTTTTCCGATACTTTCAATTTTTCTGTAAAGTAAAATGGTAATGAAAATAATCACAGCACCAGAAACTGCTTTTTGTTGCCACACCTGCAAATCAGGAAATAAATACATAAAATAGGTAGCAAAGCCAATAGCCGCAGATGCTGCAACCAACGGAGCCTGGATAATCGTTTGCCATACATATAAAAAGCTCATCAGATTTCCACCTTTTTTCTTGCCATACGCCTCACTTAAAAAATTAAAACTGCCACCGGCTAAAGGATAAGCCGCTCCCAACTCACTCCAAATCATCGCATCAATCAAAGACAACAATGCACCGGCTATCCATGCATACATATACATACCTCCTAAATATCCCATCACAATTGGTAGGGTTACAAACGGACCAATACCCACCATGTCGATCATGTTAAGCACTGTGGATTGGAAGAGGGAGAGTTTGCGTTGGAGCATGATGCTGAGGAATTAGTTATTTGGAATTGGTAATGGGGATTGTGTTTTATTAATTTGGAATCAGACAAAACCAAACAATATAAAATTAATCAACTTTTCGCCTTTATTTTTGTTTTATAACCAATTATCATCAACTCGAATCAAAATGAACAAAATCGTAGTCGCTGTAACAGGTGCCAGTGGAGCCATTTACGCCAAAGTTTTACTCAATAAATTATTGCAAATGGAAGGTGTAATTGACGAATTGTCGCTGTTGATGACGACCAATGCTAAAGAAGTTTGGCAGACAGAATTAGGAGATGATAGTTATAAAAATCTACCAGTAAAATATTATACACAAGAAGATTTCAATGCGCCCTTTGCTTCTGGATCAGGACAATACAACACGATGATTATTGTTCCTTGCAGCATGGGCACATTAGGAAGAATCGCTGGAGGTATTTCAAACGACTTGATTACAAGAGCAGCGGATGTGGTGTTGAAAGAAAGAAGAAAACTCATTTGTGTGGCAAGAGAAACACCTTACAACCTCATTCACATAAAAAATATGGAGACCATTACGTTGGCGGGAGGTATTATTTGTCCGGCTACGCCTTCATTTTACAGCATTCCTAAAACAATTGAAGAGGTTGCTGCTACAGTGGTGGACAGAGTTATAGACCTCGCAGGGTTACCGGTGAAGACGTATCGTTGGGGGAAATAATAAATTCAAAAATAAAAATTCAAAATTCAAAAATAGATGGAGGATTAAGCAATTATCTCAAATCCACAACCTCCACGCCCGGATATTTTTTTGCATCAAAAATGAAAGTATCATCGGTAATCACACCATTCGTTTTCATATTGTTGATACTGTACGTATAACGATTACCTGTTTTTTCAAAAACTTTAGTAGTGTAAATAGTCGACTTGTCTACATAAACCAATACTTTAAAAAAAGGCTTAGACTTATCAATAGGTGTCAATTCAATTTCCTGTAAATTTTTACCACCTTCTTTTACTACGCCATTTAGTTTATACAAGAAATCTTTATCGTAAAAATTGGTAAACAACTTCTGTGGTGTAATTGAATTGGCTGTTGGATCGATTTTATTGATGGTTACTTCGTTAGCTGATTTGTCGTAAGTCCAAATGTTTGAACCATCAGAAAAAATCTCTTGACCTGAAGCACTGATTCTGTATTTGGTGCCTTTCATGTAAACATTGCCAGATTTATTGCCCAAGCTTTTTCCACTTCCATTTTCTATTTTCAGTACAAACTGAGCCTGTACTGATTTATACGATTTGAACTTAGCACTTACCTCATCTAAAATTTTCTTGGCATCTGCATCATTTTTACCCATTCCTTTTGGTGCCTGAGCATTAGCATTAATAATTGTAAAAACTGAGACCAATACCGCTAAAATTGCTTTTTTCATCGATGTTTGAATTTTGCGCAAAGATAATGGAATACTTTATTTTAGCTACTCTTAAGATGTTAAGTAGTTCAGATTTTTTTGGAGATTGAATATGGAAACAAAATTCAATTCGGTGGATAAAATCAGCTTATAATAAAGCGAATACAACGGAAACTTTTAAAACATATCCCTAAATTTGCCCACCATGGCAAAAGCTTCAGGAGAAACTCCGTTAATGCAACAACACAATGCCATCAAGGCTAAATACCCTGATGCCATCTTGCTTTTTCGTGTGGGTGATTTTTATGAAACATTTGGTCAGGATGCCATTAACGCATCTTCAGTTTTAGGCATTACACTAACCAAAAGAAACAATGGAAATGCCTCTTCTCTAGAACTGGCAGGTTTCCCGCATCATGCATTGGACACTTATTTACACAAGCTGGTCAAAGCCGGTTATCGTGTAGCGATTTGCGACCAGCTTGAAGATCCTAAAACCGTAAAAGGTATTGTAAAAAGAGGCGTTACCGAATTGGTAACTCCAGGTGTGGCTGTTAATGATAAATTACTGGAACACAGCAGTAATAATTTTCTGGCCGCATTGCACTTAGAAGATCATAAAATCGGAATTGCATTTCTCGACATTTCAACTGGAGAATTTTTCATAGCAGAAGGTGATAAAGAATACACCGATAAATTATTGCAAAGTCTGCAACCTGCAGAGGTTATCTTTCAACGCAACAAACAAAAATATTTCAAGGAAAGTTTCGGCAACTCATTTTTCACTTACAACCTTGATGAGTGGATATTCACTGAAGCTTATGCGACCGAAAATTTACTCAAACATTTTGGCACACATAGTTTAAAAGGTTTTGGCGTAGAAGATTTACCGATGGGCATCATCGCTTCCGGTGCTATTCTCCATTATTTAAAAGACACTGAACATCCCAATCTGCAACACATCACCGCATTGCAACGCATCAACCGAGATGATCATTTGTGGATGGACCGATTCACCATCAGAAACCTTGAATTGATTTCTAATAACGACCAAGCCAACACGCTTTTCAAAACCATCAACAACAGCAGTTCGCCTATGGGTGCCCGTATGTTGAAGAGATGGATGTTGATGCCTCTCAATAATATTACTGCTATCAATGAAAGACTGGATGCTGTTGATTATTTAATAAAAGAAACAGAAACACGTTCTAATATCATTCAACACATCAAACAAGCCGGCGATGTGGAAAGACTAGCTGCAAAAGTGCCACTAAAAAAAATCAATCCCAGAGAAGTATTGCAAGTGGCCAAAGGATTACAACAGGCCAAGCATCTCAAAGAAATTTGTTCTCTCTCCAATAATGAGTATCTAAAACGATTAGGTGATGCCTTAAATCCATGTGATTATATCATGGAAAAAATCACAAAGGAAATTAATGAAAATCCACCTGCTCTTGTAGCCAAAGGCGGACTTATTGCAACAGGTATTCATGAAGAATTGGATGAATTGCGTAATATTTCCAGCGGTGGCAAAAATTACTTGATAGAACTACAACAAAAAGAAGCGATAAACACTGGCATCTCTTCTTTAAAAATAAGTTTCAACAATGTATTTGGTTACTATCTCGAAGTCACCAATTTACACAAATCAAAAGTCCCTGAAACCTGGATTCGCAAGCAAACATTAGCCAACGCAGAAAGGTACATTACCCCTGAGTTGAAAGTGTATGAGGAAAAAATTATGGGTGCTGAAGATAAAATCATTCAGATAGAACAACAATTGTTTCAGGATTTGTTGAATGAGCTTCAAGACTATATTTCTCCTATGCAAGTGAATGGAAATGTGATGGCCGTTCTCGATTGCCTAAACTGTTTTGCTCATAACGCATTACAATTTGGTTATAAAAAACCTGTCATGCATGCAGGCAATGCACTTGAGCTTAAAGATTGTCGCCATCCGGTTATAGAAAGAAATTTACCTGTTGGAGAACCATACATAACTAACGATGTTTTTTTAGATGACGAGCAACAGCAAATCATTATACTAACCGGACCGAACATGAGTGGTAAGAGCGCGATTTTACGTCAAACTGCGCTGATCACTTTAATGGCGCATATGGGTAGTTTTGTACCGGCTTCTTCAGCAAAAATTCCGGTGACCGATAAAATATTTACCAGAGTTGGCGCTTCTGATAATTTAAGTGGAGGCGAAAGTACTTTCATGGTGGAGATGAATGAAACGGCGAGTATCATCAACAATCTTACTTCAAGAAGTTTGATTTTACTGGATGAAATTGGAAGAGGTACTTCAACATACGATGGAATTTCTATTGCATGGAGCATTGCGGAATATATTCACCAATCGAATTTTAAGCCCAAGACTTTATTCGCAACACATTACCATGAATTGAACGAACTCGAAAACAAGTTCGAGCGCATCAAAAATTTCCACATCACCAATAAAGAAGTGGGTAATAAAGTGATATTTCTGCGTAAACTAGCTCCAGGCGGAAGTACACACAGTTTTGGTATTCATGTAGCTCGTATGGCAGGAATGCCTCCGGCTTTGATAGATAGAGCTAATGAAATTCTTACACAGCTCGAAAACAGCAGAGATGAGAATGGCAACATGCACAAAGGTGACATTAAGGAAAGTATGAAAAACCTCAACAACCCTAAAATGCAACTGAGTATTTTTGATACCCATTCTGTAACTTTCGATGCCATTCGTTCTTTATTGGAAAATACGGATATCAACAGGCTAACTCCTGTTGAAGCATTGTTGAAATTACAGGAAATCAAATCCAAACTTAATTAGGCGTTGATTGTTAATAATAACCAAACAACATTTGAAAACTAATAATATTGTGTTCCATTCTGTTACTTTGCGAAACTTTATGTGTAAGAATATTATCATTATATTACTGTCGACGGTTCTACTTTCGAATTTTACCCAAGCACAAAATTGTACTGCTTTAGGGCAAAATCCCCAAACCGCATTTCCAGTTTGTGGTACGGCTGTATTTTCTCAAAACTCTGTAAATATTTGTGGCGACAGGGCTGTTGTATCTAGATGCACGGCATTGGGAACCCTTTTCACTGATAAAAATCCATATTGGTATAAATTCACTTGTTTCACTTCTGGTACCTTAGGCTTTGCAATTACTCCGAATAATCTTGGTGACGATTACGATTGGCAATTGTTTGATGTAACGGGAAGAAATGTAGCCGATGTTTACACCGATGTTTCAATGTTTGTAGCTTGTAACTGGAGTGGAGATCCTGGCGTTACAGGTGCTTCTCCTGCCGGTAATTCATTGATAAGATGTGAAGGCCCAGGAGTACCTTTATTCAGTGCTATGCCATTCATCACTCAAGGAAGAAATTATTTATTATTAATAAGCCATTTTACCAATTCACAAAGCGGTTATTCGTTATCGTTTGGTGGAGGTACGGGAAGCATTACCGATCCTACTGAACCTCATTTAAGTGATGCTACTGCTGCTTGTGATGGCACTGTGATCAGGGTAAAGTTGAATAAAAAAATGAAATGCAATTCATTGACTTCAAATGGAAGTGAATTCAGTATAACGCCCACAATCAGAAGTGTGATCAGTGCTGTAGGCAATAGTTGTACAACAGGTTTTGATACTGATTCTGTAACACTAACTCTAAATGGGCCACTTGTTCCGGGTAACTATACCATAACGATTAACAATGGACCTGATGGAAATACTATGTTGGACAACTGCGACAGAAATATTCCAGTTGGTGAGAATATTCCATTGACAGTATATGCCGTACAACCAACACCTATGGACAGCCTCACAAAACCCGGCTGTGCACCTAATACCTTACAACTTGTTTTCAGAAAAAATATTCGTTGCAACACAATCGCAGCAGATGGTAGTGATTTCCTCATTACAGGTCCTTACCCAGTTACTATTACAGGTGCGAGTGGTTTAAATTGCAACAATGGTATTAGCAATAAAATCATCATTCAATTATCAGCACCGCTACAAAGAGCTGGGAATTTTATTTTAAAACTGGTGAGAGGTTCCGACAACAATACCATTTTTGATGAATGTGCACAAGAAACTCCTGCTGGATCTACAATTCCATTTGTTATCAAAGACACGGTAAATGCAGATTTCACTTACAGCATCAATTTAGGTTGTGATAAAGATATCGTCAATTATTTTCACAATGGAAGCAATGGCGTTAACAGCTGGCAATGGACTTTTGGCGAAGGATTACCAAGTAACCTACAAAATCCAGTTTTAGCTTACACAGTTTTTGGAATCAAGAATACTCAATTGATAGTAAGTAATGGTGTTTGTACCGATACCTCATTTGCAACAATAAATCTCGACAACTATGTAGAAGCCGCATTTGAAGCACCTGCATTTGTTTGTCCGGATGATTTGGCAACTTTCAGAGATACCAGTATCGGCCATATCAATTTTTGGAATTGGGATTTTGGAAATGGGAACAGCTCCACATTACAACAACCGCCTGCCCAAGGCTATGTGTTTGTTCCGGGAAGTAATATTAAATTACCAGTAACACTCATCGTTACCAATAATATTGGATGCAAGGATACGCTTACTAAATTCATTCTGATCCCATGGAATTGTTACATAGATGTTCCAACTGCGTTTACGCCTAATCGTGATGGACACAATGATTTTCTTTATCCGCTAAATGCTTATAAAGCTAGAGATTTAAAATTTGCAGTTTATAACCGATTTGGTCAACGTATTTTTTATACTGAAGACTGGACGAATAAATGGAATGGCTATGTAAGAGGCATGCCTGCTGATATGGGTACTTATGTATGGACACTATCCTACTTTGATACAGAGTTGAACAGACAGATTTTTAAAAGAGGAACGACGGTTTTGATAAGATAGTAGCCCCCTCAATCCCCCAAGGGGGACTTTGATTATGTTTTGCTTGGGATCGCTACGAATTCAAGAATTGTAGGCCCCCTCTATCCCCCAGGGGGGAAGTTGATTATGTTTTGCTTTGGGTCGCCACGAATTCACGAATTGTTTTTTTAATAAAAATACTCTTTACTCCCCTCTCTATTGGAGAGGGGTTGGGGGTGAGGCTTTTCATGAGAAAATAACTATTTCATATCCTCAATCCCACTTTTACATTCATATTTTACATTCATTATTTTACATTTCCCTCCTATTTCTCCGAATTGTTTATGTTTGCAAAAATTCTTTTATGGAACATAAGCCAGTTTATTATAGTGAATATCTTGAGTTGGATAAAATACTAAATGCTCAGCATCCTGTAAGTTTTGAAAATGGCAATGAACCCGCTCATGATGAAATGCTTTTTATCATCATTCACCAGGCTTATGAATTATGGTTCAAGCAAATTTTATTTGAAGTGAATACGGTGATTGATACCATGAACAAACCTTCATTGAATGACAATTCAAATGATTTGCAGTCTGTTGTTCATCGTTTACAAAGAGTCGTTACTATTTTAAAAGTGTTGGTTCAACAAGTAGATATTCTTGAAACCATGACACCCATGGATTTTTTGGATTTCAGAGATATGTTACGTCCAGCTTCTGGATTCCAAAGCTGGCAATTCAAAATTATTGAAGCCAAACTTGGATTGAAATTTGAAAACAGACATGGTATGGATTATTACACGAGTCAATTAAAAGAAAAAGATATTGATGTCATCAAAAGTGCTGAAAATGGACCTTCGTTACTCATGTTGATTAATACATGGCTTGAACGAATGCCCTTCCTCAAAACCACAGCTGACTGGGGTAATGGAGATTTTTCCAAACATCCTTTCTGGGCTGATTATGAAAAAACTTACATTGAAAGTCTTTCTGCAGGTGAAAAAAACAACACCAATTATTTCAATCAGATATTTTTCGGAGTCACAAATGAAACAGAAAGGGTTTTAAGTCCGGAAGCATGTCAGTCGGCATTATTTATCATGCTATACAGAGGCTATCCATTATTGGAATTACCTTATCAGTTGCTGGAAATTTTAATTGAAATAGACAATCAAATGGGCAGCTGGAGATTCCGCCATATCAATATGGTTAAACGAATGATTGGTAGTCGTGTTGGAACAGGCGGAAGTACAGGAGCTGGTTATTTACAAGGCGCGATGGAAAAACATTATATTTTTAGAGAACTCACTCAATTGAATAGTTTCCTAATCGACAGAAGAAAATTACCTGCATTACCAAAATCACTTTCAGACAAGTTAGGTTACCAATTTTAAGGATTACATCAACTCCTTGAGCTTTTGGATA
>CALCNY010000278.1 GCA_937897585.1 uncultured Chitinophagaceae bacterium
GGATTTTAATTTCTTTCGCTTGGTTTCTCAGGATTGGATGATTATATACATCAGATCCATTAGCGTCAGTTGAAAGACTTCATAAGGACAGTTTGGTTTTGCCATCTTCGCTTTTTACAGCATAGGCTTGGATATTGGTTTTGGTTTTCATTGTTTCCAGTTAAGGATATCGAACATTGGATTTTGTTTTTGTTTTCTAAGGGTTTCAGATTGGCTATCGTCGCTTTTTACTGCATAAGCCTGGATATTGGTTTTAGTTTTTCAGGGATAAATATTTTAAAGAACTTTTTTTATTTTAAAATAGAAGTTGACTGATATTGGACTACAGTTTTAGTTTGGATATTGGATCGAACTTTTTTAGTTCTTTGGATTTGGATTTGGATTGATATTTATTTAATGTCTATCAATCAACTTCTGACACAAAGATGCGACGAATAAGATTCCTGTCATAGAGCAAGTTTGCCCTTTATTTGAGGTGGAGTAATTACTGCAGCTGACGTAGATTGTCGATTGTTTTGGAACGTAGTTTTACGTGAAAGGGGAATGCTGTTCAAAAAGTTTATAATGTTCAATGAGTTCAAAAGGTTTGTTTTTTCGAGAAGTTTATCAAGCTTATCCAGCATATCTAGCCTATCTAGTTAATCCGTCTTATCCAGCAACGCAACGTCCCTTGCAGGAGACATTGCTGAGAAGTAAGTATGAAACCTTTTAATCAATAAACAAAAAAAACTCCCGCCGAAGCGGGAGCAAATTTTTAACCAAATTACTCTTGTGGTTTTTCAGGATTGGCTTTACTATATAGAGTAAAAAAGTATCCTGTTCTTGAGTTTTCCTTTTCTATTTGAAAAGGGGGTTGGTTTTAAAAATTTTTTCTACAGGGTTTGGATCCCGTTGGTTTTTTCTACTTAACTGGATTAAAGTCAAGTATTGGATTGTTGGACTTCTTGGTTTTTCTACTGTTAATTTTGGTAACAGCGTTTTGGATATTGGTTCTTTTTGGTTTTTCTTGGCTTACCTTTTTATCAGTCTGCCGGATATTGGAAATTCTGGTTTTTCGCCATCATCGCTTTTTACAGCATAGGCTTTGGATTTTGGTTTTGGTTTTTACTCGGATATTGAAAAGAACTTGGTTGTATTGGATTTTTGGATTTTCTTTCAGCGATTGTTTGTTTCTCAATTGCTGATACAAAGATGCAACCAATATGATTCATGACATAGAGCAAGATTGCTCTTTTTTAGCAGTGATGTAATTACCGAAAATGGATATTGATTCAGGTATTACTCACATATAAATATGCGTGTTTTAGCTTCGTATTTTTACGATTTGAAGACTCCTGTGTTGTGCCTAAAACAAAAGTGCTGCATCGTTAAATGCAGCACTGTATTGAGTTTTGTTGGATTTTAAGCGGTTGTTGAGTTTTATTTTGAAAGACTTTGAATAATGTCGTATTTAGTAATGATATGGTAAATGCCACTTTCGTCTTTACTTAATAAAGCGCCGTTTTCTTTATTGATATAACTGCTTAATCTTTCAACTGGTGTTTCAAAACTGACTTCAGGGTATGGTTTTTCCAAAACATCCATAATTGAGCTTGATTTAATTTCTGAGTTATTTAGCATTTTGTCAAATAAGCCGCTTTCAGAAATCGCTCCAATGTTTTTGCCATCTACAAAAACAGGAATATTCTCTATTTCATATTTTTTCATTAATGCTATCGCATCAAGAACGATATGTTCTGGATTTAGTGTAATCAACTTTTGACTTTTTCTGGCACCAATAATATCTTTAAATGTTTTTACATCCAAAAAACCACGTTCGAGCATCCATTCGTCATTATATATTTTACCAACATAACGACTGCCATGATCATGAAATATACAAACAACAACATCATCTTTTTTAAGCTGGTCTTTCAGTTGAAAAACGCCCTGTAAACAACTACCACAGCTATATCCAATGAAAATACCTTCTTCTTTTGCAATTCTTCTTGCCATTACGGCACCGTCTTTATCTGTAACTTTTGTGAATTCATCTATATACTGCATGTCGTAATTCTGAGGAACAAAATCTTCTCCGAATCCTTCGCTGATATAAGGATATACTTCATTCTGATCCAATTCGCCGGTTTCATAATATTTTTTCAATAAAGAACCATAACTATCTACAGCCCATACTTTGATGTTAGGGTTTTTCTCTTTTAAATATTTGCCTGTGCCAACTATAGTTCCTCCAGTTCCAGTTGCAACAATTAAGTGAGTGACTTTTCCTTCAGTTTGTTCCCAAATTTCAGGGCCTGTTTGTTCGTAATGCGCTTGTCTGTTGGCAAGATTGTCATATTGATTCACATACCAAGAGTTAGGAACTTCAGTTGCTAGTCTTTTTGAAACAGAATAGTAGGAGCGAGGGTCTTCAGGTTCTACATTGGTTGGACAAACAATAACTTCAGCACCAACTGCTTTTAATATATCAGCTTTTTCTTTTGATTGTTTGTCAGTAGTGGTGAAAATACATTTGTAACCTTTTACGCAAGCGGCTAAAGCCAAACCCATTCCTGTATTACCACTTGTTCCTTCAATTATTGTTCCGCCAGGTTTTATTTTGCCTTCTTTTTCTGCGACTTCTAGCATTTTCAACGCCATTCTATCTTTTATCGAATTGCCAGGATTGAAATACTCCACTTTAGCAAGTACAGTACATGGTAAATCTTTGGTGATTTTGTTGAGTTTGATCAACGGTGTATTACCAATTGTTTCAAGGATGTTATTTAACCACATATTTATTTTAAATTTTTTCAAAGGTAATAATTACTTATTGCCAATTATTCTATTGAAAAAATCAAATACAATAGATTAAACGATTGAAAAATACTAATAATTGTTTTGAATGGATGGATAAAATCTTAGATTTGCCATTTATTTCAAGAATCTATCTTTTATCATCAAGAAATTCAATAACAATGACTAAAAAATTTGCTCAGGTAACATTTATTATTCTATTACTAATTGCTGTTTTGTCTGTTATTTTTCCTCAACTTCCTCGAACTATCAACGCTGACAACATTAGTGCAGCAGATACCGCTTGGATGTTGACTTCTACAGCGCTAGTATTAATTATGACTCCGGGATTGGCATTTTTTTACGGCGGAATGGTAAACAAAAAAAATGTTTTAAGTACCATGTTGCAAAGTTTTATTTGCATGGCAGTTATTTCTGTAATATGGTTTGTAGTTGGCTTTAGTCTTTCTTTTGGAGATTCAATAAATGGTATTATCGGAAGCCCAAAAACTTTTTTTATGATGCGAAATGTAATTGATGGTAGTCCTTGGAAATTGGCTCCAACCATTCCTTTAATATTATTTGCTTTTTACCAACTTAAGTTTGCTATCATTACTCCCGCTTTGATAACAGGAGCGTTTGCCGAAAGGATAAAATTCAAGTCTTACCTTTTGTTTATCGTACTTTTTTGTTTATTCATTTATTGTCCGTTGGCACACGCGACATGGCATCCGGATGGTATTTTATCGAAATTAGGTGTGCTCGATTTTGCAGGCGGTGTTGTTGTTCATATGAGTGCAGGATGGGCTGCATTAGCAGCAGCCATTTATTTGAAAAGTAGAACTGAATCTGTGCACAATCCTGCAAGAATAACGTATGTAATTTTGGGCACAGGTTTGTTATGGTTTGGTTGGATTGGTTTTAATTCGGGTTCTGCATTACATGCAGACACAATAGCAGCCATTGCATTAGGAACAACTACTACAGCTGCTGCTTCTGCCGCATTTACTTGGATTATTTTTGATTCAATTAGAGGAAGAAAGCCGGGAGCTATGGGAGCATGTATAGGTGCCGTTGTTGGAATGGTTGCCATTACACCTGGTGCAGGATATGTAACCATTCCACAGTCTTTTGTTATTGGTGTAATTTCAAGTATTGTAAGCAGTTTAATGGTAGAATGGAGGTCAACTAAAACTTCAATTGATGACACATTGGATGTTTTCTCTTGTCATGGTGTTGGAGGTATTGTTGGAATGCTTCTTACAGGTGTTTTTGCAAGTCATAAAATAAACCCTGCAGTTACTTACGATGGTTTACTATATGGACAAGGTCGCTTGTTTCTTGTCCAACTTTCAGCAATGGTTGGTGTTTCCATATTTGCATTTTTCGGAACGTATTTATTACTCAAAATCACTGATAAAATCTCTACGCTACGAGTTAGTGAAGAAGAAGAGAAAGAGGGACTTGACTGGAGTCAGCACGAAGAAAAACTCTAATCTTTTATTATTGAAAATTATAGTGCTTTTCTAATGTTTAGTATTAGTATATTGTGATACTTAAAAAATACTATAACATTTTTCATGTCAAATGTTTCAGATAAAAAAACAATTATCCTGAAAAGAGTTTTAGGTCTCAGTAGCAGTGTATTATTGGTTGCGGGGATAATGATTGGGACTGGAATTTTCAAGAAAGTGGCTCCCATGGCCGCATCAGGATTGTCATCTGGTTATATCATTGCAGCTTGGATTGTTGCAGGAATCGTTACAATACTTGGCGCGTTGTCGGTTTCTGGACTAGCTTCTTTAACTACCGAATCCGGTGGTGAATATGAATACATTCGAATCATTTTCGGAAATTTTATTGCTTTTATTTTTGGCTGGACTTGCTTTACCATTATTGGCAGTGCATCAGTAGCTGCAATGAGTTATTTGTTTACTCAATCTCTGAATTCAATTTTTCATACTTCATTTCTTACGAATGATTTCAATATTAAAATCACGGCGTGTGTTGTGATTATACTTCTTACCTGGTTCAATTGTTTGGGTACAAAAAAAAGTGCTTTACTAAATAACACATTGACCTGGTTTAAAATCGGGGGTGTGTTATTTCTAATAATTGGTGGTTTGTTCTTTTTCAAAACTGATTTGCCCGTCAAGCAAACAACAGCCCTTCAGCATTTCTCAGGGTTTAAATTAATGGGTGTTTTTTTTGCAGCCATGTTAAGCGCTTTTTGGGCATACGACGGCTGGCTAAGTGTTGCCTTCATTTCTGGGGAGATAAAAAATCCTCAGAAAAATGTCCCAGTTGCTATTATATTCGGAATCTCTTTGGTTATGATTTTATATGTGCTTTTGAATTGGGCTTTTTTAAAAGTGATACCACTTAGCCATCTCGCTAATTTAAACGGCAATCAAATTGCTGCAGCTGAAATGAGCAAAAAGTTATTTGGCAATTCAGGCAACTTTTTGATTTCAATGTTGATTTTGATTAGTGCATTAGGGTCTTTGAATGGTATTATTATTACTTATTCCAGGATGTATTATAAAATGGCTGTTGATGGTTTTTTCTTTTCTAATGCAGCGGCTGTTCATTCCCGTTATGAAACACCTTACATGGCTTTGATTTATGCCATGTTTGTTAGTTGTTTACTTGTCTTTAGCGGAAGTTTTGATACGCTTACCGATATGATTGTTTTTGCCGGCTTTTTATTCTATGCTTTATTGGCTTATGGATTCATCTTGCTTAAAAGAAAAGGATTGATTTCTGCGAAAAGCTTTGGTTACCCTTATGTACAGGTCATCTATATTTTATTTTCTTTGTTGTTGATGGTTAATACTTTCATCAGCCAACCAAGGCAGACTTTATTCGGAATAGGCTTGGTTTTGAGTGGAATACCTTTTTATTACTTTTTCAAAAAAAATAAAACTGTATAAAATTATTTCGAAACTAATTCTAACGCTTTCATTACGTCTTTATCTTCAGTAGCCTTTATCTGATAAAAGCCATTTTTATGCCAAACCATATTAGCAATTAGATATTTTGCATTCTCAAGTAATAATTTTTTATCATTAGGCGTACAGATTTTTATGTCAATTTTTCTTGTTTGAATATCATTTAATAACAGATTCCAATCGTTATCAGTCAAATTGAAATTTGAAGCGAAATCGTTAGGGTTTTTAAATGATTTTAATTTCTCTTTTTGAATAATTGAATATTCAAACGCGAAATGATTGAGGATGCCTTTTTCAAATACCTGACTGAAGAATTCACTAATTTTATTCGAGTCTGCAGAAATAACTACATCAGGCATAATGCCACCACTTGCGTACAATTTTTTTCCGGATGGACTTGTGAAAGTTTTTCCAGATTGATGTAAACTATCCTCATTGTAATTTTTGTTTTCTGTTTCATAATAATATGCCTTTGTACCATTTTGATAAGATCGTTGAATGCTCCTTCCTGTAGGTGTGTAATAACGAGCAATGGTTAAACGAAGTGCGCCTTTGTCGCTTAAGTCAAATTGTTCCTGAACCAGGCCTTTTCCAAAGCTACGACTACCAATGATTGTGGCTCTGTCCCAATCTTGAAGCGCGCCCATCAACACTTCGCTGGCACTGGCACTTCCTTCATTGGATAAAACAAATAATTTTCCTTTTTCAAATTGACCTTGTCTTCTGCATCTGTATTCTTTTTTAGGAGAATGTTTGCCTTCTGTATAAGTTATCATTTTGTCGCCTTCGAGGAATTCATCAGCAATTTCGATCGCCTCATCTAAAACGCCGCCTCCATTGTCTCTTAAATCCAGAATCAGATTTTTCATTCCTTTTTTATTGAGTGCTGTTAATGCAGTCATGAACTCATTGTAAGTTTGGGTAGAAAATTTATTGATTTTAATAGAACCATTACTGCTATCCAACATGAAGCTGGCGTCAACACTATTTACAGGAACGAGGTCTCTCGAAATATTGACAACTATTTTTTTCTTGTTTCTTAAGATGCCTAGTTTCAAAGTTGTTCCTCTATTGCCTCTGAGAATTTTTCTCATTGAATCTACTTCTATTTTTTGACCAGCAACATTATTATCGTTTACCGAAATAAGCTGATCTCCTGATTGTAAGTTTGCTTTTTGAGCAGGGCCACCTTCTATAATGTTGATCATATTTAAGGTGTCGTTGTAGATTTCAAACTCAATCCCAACGCCATAAAAATTCCCTTGTATGTCATTATTGATATCTTCTAAATCAGCAGGTGGTATATAATGAGAATGAGGGTCTAGCTGGTTTAATATCGCTTCAATGGCAGTGTCTGAAAGATTTTTGGTGTTGACATTATCTACATACTTGTTTTTAATTAAACTCAATACTTCTTGAATTACATTTTTTTTTTCATGATAAAAAAAACTAGTCTCAGGAAAATGATCTCTCATTTTGAATCCAATAAAAATACCTACACTAATTGCCACAGAT
>CALCNY010000279.1 GCA_937897585.1 uncultured Chitinophagaceae bacterium
TTCTCAGCAATGTCTCCTGCAAGGTACGTTGCGTTGTTAAAGAGATTTATTCAAAAGATTTAATAAGTTCAATAGGTTTAGGTCCTTTCAGTAATGTCTCTTGCAAGGGGTGTTGCGTTTTTGGTGATGATAATCCAGTATCCAGCCTATCTAGCTTATCCATCTTATCCAGCTTATCCAGCCTATCTAGCTTATCCAGCTTTTCAGCATCTTGCATCTAAAATCTAAGCCCAAAGCAAATCAAGTTCAATAAATGTGTTCTTTTAAAATTAGATTTTCATCTGATATGACAAGTGTTTATATTCGTAAATATTTATCAATAATTATTATTCAAAAAATCATGTTGAAGAAAATCGGGCTTGTCATACTAACGATACTATTTGCTTTTAATCATAATTATGCTCAAGTAAAAAAAGAAACTGTAGTTATAGACAATGCAAATCCACTAAAAGGCTTAAGAAAAGCAAGTTTCAAAGAATTGGATCAAAGCAAGCCATTGATGCTTGATGGTTTTTCTACGCCGGTATATTCAGAAAATCTTGAGTTATTGAAAGGAGAAGCATTCATGAAGGTGATGAGTACAGGAGATATGATTCCTGATGTGTTTGTAGACAGCAACAATGACGTAAAAGCATTTGTTTTAAGAAAAGCTACTGACCTTGAAAAAAGTAAGATGATTCAAATGCAAGATGATGTGATGACTAAAAAAGACTTGGCAGGTAAACCGGCATTTCCTTTTTCGGTAACAGATATCAACAGCAACAAATATTCTCTTGAAAGTTTGAAAGGGAAGGTTATTGTTATCAATTTTTGGTTTGTAGAATGTAAACCTTGTGTCATGGAAATGCCTGAACTCAATAAGCTTGTAGAAAAGTATAAAAATAAAGATGTTGTTTTCTTAGGCTTTGCTATCAATGAAAAAGATAAGATTGAAAAGTTTTTAAAGACTACTACTTACAAGTACAATGTAGTTCCCAGTGCTCAAGAAGCCATCCAAACTTATGGTGTAAATTCATTTCCAACTCATATTGTGATTGATAAAAATTCCAACATTTCATTTACTACAAGTGGGCTGGGAGAGACAACGATTGAGGATTTAGAAAAGGAGATTGGGCGGTTGGTGGAGTAGGAAGCCCCCTCGATCCCCCGAAGGGGGAAATGAAAAATGCCAAAGGCTTTTTGTTTCTTTGTGCCTTCGTGGCAAGTGAAATGTAAAATGTAAAATATTTAATGTAAAATGTAAAAGTTGAATTTAGGAAATGAAATAGTCAGTATCTCATGTATGAAAAACAGTCTTCGTGTTACTTTGTGCCTTCGTGTTTGTGGCGAATAGAAATAATAAATAAGAAAGTTAAAATAAGGAATAAGGAAGTGGAATCCCCCTCTGTCCCCCAAAGGGGGAAGGTTTCAATTTCGGATTTTTAAAAAAATTATATCACTTTATGTTTTTGTGCCATAATAACTTGCGGCTTTGCTTCCTTGCGAGCCTTGCGTGAAACCCATTCATGAATTCTTGGTTTATCAACATAACGCAATCAACTTCCCCCTTTGGGGGATTCAGGGGGCACTCTCCCCGTTATACTCCCAATTAACTCTCTCGTATAATCATCTTGAGGGTTAAAAAATATCTCATTCGCATCTCCCTGTTCTACAATTTTTCCATCCTTCATTACAATGATGCGGTCGCTGATGTAATGCACTACTGAAAGATCGTGGGAGATGAAAAGTGAAGTAAACTTGTAGGTAGATTTTAATTCGTTAATGAGATTCAGCACTTGCGCTTGCACACTCACATCCAACGCAGAAACACTTTCATCAAAAACCATAATCGAAGGCTCGGTTGACAAAGCTCTGGCAATACATATTCTTTGTCGCTGGCCACCACTGAACTGATGAGGATATTTGTTGAATTGATCAGCTTTCAAACTAACCTGTTCCATTAGTTCAATGGCTTTGTCTTTACGTTGTTTGTTGTTGCCGAATAAGCCATGAACTTTCATGGGTTCTGTAATGGCATCGCCGATGGTTAGACGAGGATTCAACGATCCATAAGGATCCTGAAATACGATTTGTAATTCTTTGCCTTTCTTAATGGCATTATTTTCTCTGTTGACGTCTTGTCCATTAATTTTTATCGTTCCTGAAGTTGGTTGAATCAACTGTAATATCGATCTGCCTAAAGTTGTTTTGCCGCAACCGCTTTCGCCAACAATACCAATGGTTTCCTGTGGGTACACATCAAAACTTACGCCGTCTAATGCTTTGTGATACGAAGTGATTTTTCCCCAAATGTTTTTCGAAGAAGGATAATAAACTTTCAACGAATCAACAGCGATTACAGGATTGTCGGCTTTTACATTTTTAGTAGCAAATTCATGTTCAATTTTTCCAACTTTCAATTGATTTTCTGTTGATAAAAAATCACTTAAAACAGGCAGTCGTTTTCCTTTCATCTCAGGTATTGGTTTGCACATCAACAATCCTTTCGTGTATGCGTTACCGGGATTGGTTAATATGTTACGAGCATTTCCTTGCTCAACAATATTTCCTTTGTACAAAACGACTATATCATCGGCTACATCACTTACCAATCCTAAATCGTGTGTAATTAACATCACAGACATATTGTATTGCAATTGCAATTTTTTCAGCAATCCCATAATACTTTTTTGAACACGCACATCCAAAGCAGTAGTAGGCTCATCAGCTATCAACAATTTAGGATTACAGGCAATCGCTATGGCAATCATCACTCTTTGTTTTTGTCCGCCGCTAATTTGATGAGGATAGGAATTGAAGATTTTCTCAGGGTTGGGTAATTCTACTTCTTTAAACAATTGCAGTGTTTTTTCTTTGGCTGCTTGCTTTGATATTTTTTTATGTTGAATTAATATTTCCATGACTTGCTTTCCACATTTGATAAGCGGATTTAAGGCAGTCATCGGTTCCTGAAATATCATTGAAATTTGATGTCCACGAATATTGGAAATGGATTTATTATTCAAGGACGTTAATTCTGCAGAATTTTCATTTGTATTGAAAATGATGTTGCCAGAAACACTAGCTCCTTCAGGCAATAGTTGAAGTAGAGATAAAGCCGTTAATGATTTACCCGAACCGCTTTCACCAACAACAGCAGTAAATTTTCCAGATTCAATTTGAAATGAAATGTCATTTAAAGCTTTAAAAATTTCATTAGACTTTTGAAAACTAATGCTGAGATTTTTTATTTCCAGTAATGGTTGCATGGGATAATTGAAAATTCAAAATTGAAAATTCAAAAAATTAAAATTTAAGGTGTCTCACGGTTTGTCCATTATTGATCAATTGTTTTAATGAATCAACACCTACTTTTAAATGGCGTTCTACAAATTGGGCCGTTACAGTAATATCACTGGCTTCTGTTTTTACACCTTCAGGAACCATAGGAGAATCACTCACCAGCAACAATGCGCCTGTTGGAATTTTATTGTAAAACCCAACTGTAAAAATAGTGGCCGTTTCCATGTCGATGGCATAAGCTCTTACTTTTTGAAGATAATCTTTAAAGGCTTCATCATGTTCCCAAACTCTTCTGTTGGTAGTATAACAAACGCCTGTCCAATAATCACATTCGTATTCTCTGATGGTTGTAGATATCGCTTTCTGCAACGCGAAAGCAGGAAGCGCAGGCACTTCTGCGGGGAAATAATCATTGCTGGTTCCTTCTCCTCTGATGGCAGCAATTGGCAAAATCAAGTCACCTATTTTATTTCTTTTTTTAAGTCCGCCACATTTACCTAAAAACAAAACTGCTTTAGGACTAATTGCCGTAAGTAAATCCATTATAGTGGCACTACCCGGACTGCCCATGCCGAAATTGATGATGGTAATGTTATCAGCAGTGGCGCATTGCATAGGTCTGTCTGCGCCCACCACATCCACATTATTCCAATCAGCAAATAACTTTACATAATTTGAAAAGTTGGTCAGTAAAATATATTCACCGAAATTATCCAATTGTTGTCCGGTATATCTTGGGAGCCAGTTGGCAACGATTTCTTCTTTTGTTTTCATGTGATAAATTTTAATTTCAACATTGTCAAAATCTCATTTGAAAATTATTAATAAATATACAAAAATAGTTTTGAGGCTTACTGAATAAAGTTCAGTGTGACTGAAGAAACATCAGCGTTTTTCGAATTCGAATTGAATTTACATAGATAATTTTGATTTCTAAAACTTACCCTTATGATCAAAAAATTTATTTACTTTTCGTTTGTCTTCATTTTATTTTTTTCTTGTAAAAAATCGGTTGTTGAAAACGAACCATTTGTCATCACAGATAAAACAATAACAAGAGCCGAAATCGACAATTTTATCAAACAAGAAATTTACAATCAACATCAATTTGAATGGAAAAAAGCAACTGATGAAATGATCAATAGTGCATTGAATTATTCTGACCATATTTTATCAGTTGGATATACAACAGGAAAAATAGCATCATTTGATAAAAGCATCTCCTCAATCAATATCCATGATTTGGAATGGCAAACAGTTCGCCAACAAATTATCAATTTGATATTGCAATCAGAACAGCAACTAAATAAGAACTTGACTATTGCAGATATTATGCCATGGGAAGAAAAAGTACTTCCTGTAGTTGATGTCATTGTAAAAAATCCTGCAACAATAAAATTATTACGAAATAATAAATTAGTCAGGTATGCCGAACCGTTAGGTTATGAACCTGAAGAATTATCAATTGCTTATCAAAGAGAACATATTTCTGAAAACGCAAGTTCCAGTGGATGTGGGAGTAATACGGCAACATTAGATTTGGTTCAAAATATGGATTATGTGAATATTTCTCCTTCATCAAAACAATCATGGAATTACATTTATCACAACATCCCAAGAGCGTGGAGTAAATCTACGGGAGCAGGTACAAAAGTTTTTTTCATAGACACCGGTTGTGAATTTGATCAAGAAAATTTGGGTTCAGCGTTTAATCAAGGTTCATCAACTGGAAGAACAATTGAAAAAATGGTGACCTTACCTCGCGAAACATTTTTGGGACTTCCCACTGGGGATGTAGAAACTCCAGATGATGGCTGTGGTCATGGAACTGCTATGGCCGGAGCATGTGGTGCTCCCAGAGGAACCGATGGTAATGCTTGTGGTGTTGCTTATAATTGCAATTTAGTAACCTGCAGAGCTGCTGCAGATGTATATCTTGATGAAAGCAGAGAAGCCAAAGGTGTGGCAGATGCTTTCACGAATGCAGCAAATAGAGCAGACGTAAAAATCATTAGCATGAGCATGGGGCGTATCACTTCAAGTTCTCAAATCAAAGATGCAGTTTTGTATGCTTATGGAAAAGGCAAATTGATATTTTGTGCAGCTGGTACATCATTCAGCTGGACTAGCGGATGGGCAGGTGTCATCTTTCCGGCATCGATGCCTGAAGTAAATGCTGTTACAGGTGTTAGAGATAATAGTTCTATTACCACTTGTACTGATTGTCATAGTGGTAGTGAAACTGATTTTACAATAGTTATGGAGCGTTTTATGGATTACAGAAAACCATTGACTTTAGCGATGAGTGGAGATGTGCCTTCAACAATAGGCGGTTCTTCGGTAGCAACCGCAACTGCTGCTGGTATAGCGGCTTTGGTGTATTCAAGATTTCCTACTTATACACGAGATCAAATTTTAAATAAACTCATTCAAACCAGTGCGAATTATCCTACACGTAATGCAAGTTTGGGTTGGGGAAATTTGAATGCGGATGGGGCGACGAATTAGCCCCTAAATCGCCCGGAGGGGGAAGTGAAAAAGCCTTTGTGTTACTTTGTGGCGGATAAAAAATGTAAAATATTGAATGTAAAATATTGAATGTAAAAGTTGCAATTAGGAAATCAAATTTTCATTTTCTCATGAAAAGCCTCACCCCAACCCCTCTCCAATAGAGAGGGGAGCAAACAGAATTTTTTTACTAGAAAAATAATTTGTGAATTCGTAGTTATACAACAAAACGCAATCAACTTCCCCCTTGGGGGGATTGAGGGGGCTTTATTTCCTTGGGCGATTGAGGGGGCTTTTATAACTTTACCAACAATGCAAGTTATTTATCCCGAAAAAAAGCCTTCCATAAAATCAGAAAATGGTAAAGAATTTATCTTCTGTATCATCAGAAAAAAATGGCTGGTGATTACACCGGAAGAGTGGGTAAGACAAAATTTTATTTTATACCTCACTGAAACTTTGCAATTTCCTGCTTCATTGATTGCGGTTGAAAAACAATTATTATTATCAGAAGTAAAAAAACGATTTGATATTGTTGTATACGACAATCAGGCTCAGCCCTTGATTTTAGTGGAGTGCAAGGAAATGAATGAGTCACTTTCTCAGTCAGTATTCTATCAAGCCCTAAATTATTTTAAGGAAATACAATCTCGTTATTTAGTCATCACCAACGGGAATCATACGATTGCCTATGAGAAGAGGGGGGGAGCTTTTTTTGAGACGGACAATATTATTCAATAAGTTCAAGAAGTTTAATACGTTCAAAAGGTTGGCTGCAAACCAAATAAAAAAGCTCATGATAGACCATGAGCTTTTTCTATGAAAAACATTTTGAAATTATTGAACTTCCCAAACTTTTTGAACCTTCCTTATGGGAAGATACCCAATTCGCTATAGCTTGTTGCTACTTTATTTATAGCACTCACGTAAGCGGCTGTACGCATATCAGGAATTTCAGGATTTGATTTCCAGATTTCCATAATTTCTCTGGTGGCTGTAATCATTGTTTCTTCCAAGCCACTATGTACTAAATCTTGCTCTTCAGGTCCATGCATGATGAATTGTCTGTTTGTATCAGTAACACGTTTGCCTGTTAATTCCTCCATTTGGCCCAAAATTCTGGTGTTCAGATTTTCAGTAAATCTTTTTTCCATACGGCCATAACGAACGTGACTTAAATTCTTCAACCATTCGAAATAACTAACGGTAACGCCACCTGCATTTAAATACATATCAGGCACACATAAAATACCTTTTTTGATGAAAACCTCATCAGCTTCTGGAGTACAAGGTCCGTTGGCGGCTTCACCAATGATTTTTGCTTTTACCCTTGGTGCATTTTCACCGTTGATAACATTCTCCAAAGCAGCAGGAATTAAGATGTCGCACTCTAATTCCAAAGCATCTGTATTTTTAAAGATATTGACTGCACCTGGAAAATTAAGAATAGTATGATGTTCGGCCTTGAATTTCATTACATCTTCAATATTCAAACCATCTGCATTGTAAATCGCACCATCATGTTCAGACAATGCGATTACTTTTGCACCTGCCTCACTGAAAAATTTTGCGGAATGGTAACCAACATTTCCTAATCCTTGAACAACAACTGTTTTTCCTTCAATACCAGTTGTTAATCCAAGTTTTTGCATGATTTCTTCCATGTTACAAACTTCACGGATTCCGAAGAATACACCTAATCCTGTAGCTTCAGTTCTTCCGCGCACACCGCCTTGAGTAACAGGCTTTCCGGTAACACAACCAGCCGCATCAATTTCACCTGGTTTTAATGAGGCATAAGTATCTACGATCCATGCCATTTCTCTTGAACCGGTACCATAATCAGGAGCAGGAACATCTATACCAGGGCCGATGAAATTTTTCTTAACCAATTCAGCTGTGTAACGACGCGTAATTTTTTCCAATTCGTAAACTGAATATTTTTTTGGATTGATTTTGATTCCACCCTTACCGCCACCAAAAGGAACATTTACAATGGCACATTTGTAAGTCATTAAAGAAGCCAAAGCCATCACCTCATCTTGATTCACTTCGTCACTGAAACGAATACCACCTTTACAAGGCGATTTGTGTTGACTATGTTGTACTCTGTAAGCCTCTATTACTTCAATATTTCCGTTGTCGAGTTTTACAGGGAAACGCATTTGATAAACACTGTTGCAGGCTTTGATTTGTTCTAATATTCCCAAATCCCATTTGGTTAATTTGGCTGCTTTGTCGAAGCTTTTTTCCACACTTTGGAAAAAACTGTAATGCTGATTAGTTGACATATTGTTGGTTTTTATTTTCTCAGTAAAAGCTTTGTTGTTATAATTATTTTTGATTTTCTTTTTCCAGTTTGCTGATTTTTCTGTCGATTAAAAATACATAAACAAACAAGCCAGTTAAGATTGTAAGACAAACAGCCACAACAGTGTAAATCTTTCCGTTACTTCTCATCACATCAGCCATTTCAACTTTGTCTTGTGCCCAACTCATTGTTGAGATCAACATGAAAAAGCAAATTAAAAATAATTTATTCATTGATTATGTTTTTATCTTTCATCAATTGTATTCTGATTTTCAATGTAGCAATCCATACACCTAATAAAGTCCAGCCGATAATTGCCGGATAAAAAACCATGCGCATGGTCGCATCTAAATCTTTTCTGTCTAATGCCGGATTACCACTATCACTTCCTGGTGCGCCAGGATGCAAACTACCAACAATACGAGGGATAATCCAAATGCTTGGGAACAACATCGCAAAAGCGAAAATGTTATAAACAGCGCTTATTCTAGCTCTTTTGTCAATATCAGTAAAAGAACCTCTCAGCACAAAATAAGCACCATAAATTAATAAGGCAATTGCGGCTCCGATGAGTTTGGGTTCTTTCAACACGCTGCCGACAGATTGTCCCTGATCTGTTATCCATGTTACGTTTACCCACTCAAATCCAGTGGCATAGCCAAGAATTCCAAATAAGCATCCCACAGCTGCGTAATTCAATGCGTAAATATCATTACGATAATTGAAGCCTCGAAGGTATTTGATACTATAATAAAAGCTTGTTCCAAAAAGAATCGTCATGCCAAACCACATACAAACATGGAAATAGAGGTTGCGAATGGTTTCATTTAAAATGGGAAGATGAGGAACATCAAGAAGAAATCCGGCAACAATTGTGTAAACCAATAATACGAACGATAATATTTTCCACCAGCTTTTTTTCAACGGCATTTTTTTATCGGGGCAAAGTTATAGGAAATGATACCACACAATGCAATAATTTCTAAAAGATTTTAAGGGTTTTAGTCCTTCCACAAGTAAGGAAATAAAATCACGCCAAGTACAATTACCAATAAATTCATGGCTAAAGTCAATCCTGTCAACTGCAATACCGCTCCATCACGGAAAACTTCGGCAAAAGCTGTCTTGCTCATTTTCATCACCAGCATCAATTGAGGCAAGATTACAGGAAAACCCAGGATGGCAATTAATGCGGCATTTTGCTGGGCTTTGGCGGCAATGGCACTCATTAAAGTAAAAACCAGACTGATTCCTGTTCCGCCGAGTAAAACGATACCTGTAAATTTCAGCATATTAAAAACCGGGTTGCCTAAAAAGACTGTAAATAAAACCAGACTTATCAAACTCATGAAAATCATCAGCAATACATTATATATCATTTTTGAAATGATAAAATCAACGGGAGAGCAGATGCTGAAAAAATACAACATGCGGCCTTTACTTTCCTGTAAAAAACTTTTGGCAACAGCATTCACGCAAACGAATAATTGTATTACCCAAAACAAACTGTTCCAAACTTGCGCATCAGGTTGTTCAGCCATTGATAAATAAATTACAAAAATGGTTGAAGCGATGTATAATAAAATACCATAGAAGGTATGCTTCTGACGCAGTTCTATCAAAATGTCTTTTTGTAATAAAGCCAGTACCTTGGAATTCATGGTTGCAAAGTTATGATTCTCCACTAGAGATTTCATTTATTTTTTGTGATGTTTTCTACCATAAAACTGAGCTAAAAAACAGGTGATTTCAGTTGTAATTCTCATGTTTATTTTTTGATACTGAAATAGTTTTGTTGTTCACAAAAACATCATGTACCATGAAAAAATTCTCTCTTGTAATGCTCTCTTTGATTACAATCCATTGCGCTATGGCGCAGCAAAAAAACTGCTGGACTTTGCATCAAGGTTCTACTATTTTAAAACCAGACAAAGCCGTTAACCGATTGTCATTTCCCAAAACATTTTTATTGTATGATTTGAATGTGGAAACGTTCGGCAGACAACTCATGTCGATAGTTGACCATTCAGAAAATAATTCTTGTATCATCACTTTGCCCAATGCAAACGGAAATGATGAGCAGTTTGAAATTTATGAAGCGTCAAATTTTGAACCTGATTTGCAGGCAAGATTTCCTGAAATTAGAGCTTTTTCAGGTAAAGGCATTACTGATAAATATGCAAACTTAAAAATGAGTATTGCTCCAACAGGTATGCAAGCCATGATTTTCAGGACAGATGCTGCAAATGAATGTATCGAGCCGTATGCATCTGATCATTCTGTTTATGCAGTTTTTCAATCACAGCAAAATAAATCTCAGCTTCCTTGGAAATGTTATGCTCCTGAAGAGCGACTGTCAGTATCAATGGACATAGCAATTCTAAATGCTGAAATTACACATAGATCAGGCGGTGATCTTAAAACCTTACGTTTAGCCCAATCAGTTACTGCAGAGTACTCGAATTATTTTGGAGCAACTAGTTCCACACAAGTGGCATTGGTTTTAGCAGCGATTAATGCTACTCTAACCAGATGCAATGGTGTGTACGAAAGAGATTTGGCTATACATCTCAATCTGATATCAAACACCACTTCGGTTATATATTATAATGCAGCTACGGATCCTTATGATGCAGCAACAACGGGCGCTTCGGGAACTTGGAATGCCCAATTACAAAGCACGCTGACAACTGTAATTGGAGAAGCGAATTACGATATTGGTCATTTATTCGGAGCTTCAGGAGGTGGTGGCAATGCGGGTTGCATTGGATGTATTTGTACCAATGGTTCCAAAGGTAGCGGCTACACGTCACCGGCAGATGGAATTCCACAAGGTGATAATTTTGATATTGATTATGTGGTTCATGAAGTTGGTCATCAGTTAGGTGCCAATCATACTTTTTCCATGACCAATGAAGCTACAGGTGTGAACAAAGAAGTGGGTTCCGGCATTACCATTATGGGCTATGCAGGAATTACCGGACAAGATGTGGCGCCTCATTCAATAGACATTTATCATCAGGCTTCTATATCACAAATTCAGACAAATCTGCTTACCAAAACTTGTCCGATTACAACAAGTATTACTGCTGCCAATACAGCACCAGTTGTGGCGTTGGTAAATAACTACACCATTCCAAAAAGTACGCCTTTTGCTCTTACAGGATCAGCAACTGATGCAAATGGAGATGCGCTTACTTATTGCTGGGAGCAGAATGACAACGCATCATCATCGCAAACAGCAACTGCAAGTATAGCTTCTGAAACCAAGGCTACTGGCCCTAATTGGATTTCTTTCAAACCTTCAACATCACCTACAAGGTATTTCCCACAATTATCAACTATACTAGCCGGTGACAATATTTCCGGGCCGCTTACAGGTGGTGATGCCGGCGTTAATACAGAAGCTTTAAGTTCGGTTGGCCGCACTTTGAATTTTCGCTTAACCGTTAGAGATAACAGTGTTTACAGATCAACAGCTCCGATTAAAGTTGGACAAACTAATTTTACAGACATGTCCGTTACCGTTAGTGCAGCTGCAGGTCCTTTTGTTGTAACTTCTCCAAATACATCAGTTACTTGGTTGGCTGGAAGTTCACAGGCCATCACTTGGAATGTAGCAGGAACAACAGCATCACCAGTGAGTTGTGCCAATGTAAAAATTTCGTTGAGTACAGATGGAGGATTGAGTTTTCCAACGGTATTAGCAGCTAGTACACCAAATGATGGAACAGAAACGCTTGTCATTCCAGTAATTAACTCAACTACAGCAAGA
>CALCNY010000280.1 GCA_937897585.1 uncultured Chitinophagaceae bacterium
ATATTGAACCTTTTGAACTTATTGAACCTTTTGAACCATTAAACCCTTAAACCATTAAACCTCCCAAACCTCCAAAACCTTTTTTAATTTTCCATTCATTCCTTATCTTCGCAAAAATTTTCAACAAATGAACTTACACGAATACCAAGCCAAAGAATTATTAAAAAAATTCAACGTTCCTGTTCAAGAAGGAATTGCCTGTAGCACTGCAACTGAAGCGGAAGAAGCTTATCGCCAGATTCATACACAATTTGGAAGCAAATTCGCTGTAGTTAAAGCGCAAATACATGCAGGTGGACGTGGTAAAGGTTCAATTGTAGGAAAAGAACAAAGAGGTGTAGCTGTTGGTAAGAGTATAGAAGATGTGGTAAAAATCGCTGACAATATTTTGGGAGGTACTTTAGTAACAATTCAAACTGGACCTGAAGGCAAATTGGTTAGTAAAGTATTGGTAGCACAGGATGTTTATTATGAAGGTCCAAATCCTGTAAAAGAATTTTATTTAGCTATATTAATGGACAGAAGCAGCTGCATGAATGTGGTGATGTACAGCACAGAAGGCGGAATGAATATTGAAGATGTAGCTCATGATACGCCTGAGAAAATTTTCAAAGAGTTCGTTCACCCAGGTGGAAAATTACAAGGATTTCAAGCTAGAAAAATCGCTTTCAATCTTGGTTTAAGCGGTGAATCATTTAAAAATTGCGTAAAATTCGTAACCAATCTTTACAACGCTTATGTTGATTTGGATTGTGGTATGTTGGAAATAAATCCATTGTTCAAAACCAGCGATGACAAAATCATTGCTGTTGATTGTAAAATGAACATTGATGATAATGCTTTAATGCGTCATCCAGAAGTTGCAGCTTTAAGAGATATTTCTGAGGAAGATCCTACTGAAGTTGAAGCTGGTAAATACAATCTGAATTTCGTGAAATTAGACGGTAATGTAGGTTGTATGGTAAACGGAGCAGGTTTGGCTATGGCTACTATGGATATGATTAAATTATCTGGTGGAGATCCTGCAAACTTCCTTGATGTAGGTGGTACTGCTAATGCAACGACTGTAGAAGCAGGTTTCAGAATCATCATGAAGGATCCAAAAGTAAAAGCTATTCTTATTAATATCTTCGGCGGTATCGTTCGTTGCGATCGTGTTGCCCAAGGCGTTATTGATGCCTACAAAAGCATCGGCAACATCGAAATTCCTATCATCGTTCGTTTACAAGGAACTAATGCTGATGTAGCGAAAAAACTAATCGACGAAAGCGGATTGAAAGTTCAAAGCGCTATTCTATTGAGCGAAGCTGCTGCTTTGGTGGGTAAGGCGGTTGCGTAGGTCAATTTGATGATTTGATAATGTGTCAATTTGGTGATTGGTGAATTTCCAATTTGAAAATATATCTATTTTAAGATTTGATAATTGGACTATTCAAAGTTTTTTAATGTCCATCTGATTATTTAGGTATGTCTTGAACTTATTGAACCTTTGAAACCTTTTGAACCAGTCTTGAACTTTTACTTGTAACATGATAATCAGAAATGCCTCAATAGCAGATCTCCCCACAATCGTTTCTATTTACAATTCCATCATTCCAGGCAGAATGGTAACTGCGGATATTGAACCAACTTCAGTTGTTGATAAAACTGAATGGTTTCATTCCCATACGCCTACCCGTCCGATTTGGATGTTTGAAAATGAAAATAATGAAATTATTGGATGGGCAAGTTTTAAAAATTTCTATGGCCGTCCTGCATATTCTGGCACTGCTGAATTCAGCATGTATCTTGATGAAAAATTCAGAAACAAAGGTTATGGTTTACAAATTCTGAATCATGCCATTCAACAAAGTCCTTCTTTACAAATACATACCTTACTCGGATTTATTTTTGAACAAAATTTACCAAGTCTCAAACTATTTAATAAAGTAGGTTTCGAAGAATGGGGGCATTTACCGGACGTCGCTGTTCTTGATGGAAAGAGTTGTAGTTTGAAAATTTTGGGAAGAAAGGTGTAAAACTGTTTGAAAAGTTCAAAAGGTTCAATTCGTTTCAAAGGTTGGTATAACCTTTTGAACATCTTGAACACATTAAACTTATTGAACCTTAATAATCACTCACCTTCTTTACCGGTGCCTTCTTTCTCGCAGTATCTTTAACCTCTTTCTTAGTCTTATCATCGAGCATTTCATCTGTCATATCATTACCTAAAAACTCATCTGCGCCACCGCCATTACTGATGTCGGCATCCAAACTATCTCCACTAGTAGCGATATTCGCAAAATTTTGCTCAGCATAAATAGGATCATTTTTCAAAGCAGCGGGCTGCTCGAATGTAGTTACCTTTCCATAATTCAATCTTTTATCTGCATACACATTACTCATGTACAATCCCCATTTAGGCGCCGACATTTCCGCACCACCACTATTACTGGTGTAAATTGGAATAAATGGATCTTCACAACCTACCCATGTACCTGCCAATAACTCTGGCGTATAACCGATGAACCAACCGTCTGTATTGGCATTGGTAGTTCCTGTCTTTCCAGCTTTCTCCACAGGAATATTATAACTATTAATTCTTCTCGCTGTACCAAACTCCACAACACCTTGCATCATCTTCACCATTGAATAAGCATCTGTTTCTCCAATCACTTCTTTGCTCTGTGAAATAGGGAACTCATATAATAAGTTACCATCTTTATCTTCTATTCTTGTAAAAAATACAGGAGGCGTGTTGTAACCTTTATTAGGAAACATCGTATAAGCTTGCAACATTTCCAGCATCGGAATTTCTGCCGTACCTAATGCAATAGATGGATATGGTGGCAGTTTAGCAATGATGCCGCACTGTCTTGCAAATTCAATGGTTCTATTAACACCAATCACGGCCATCAAATGCCACGCAGCTCCATTCAATGATTTTGCCAAACAATAAGCCATCGTACCTCCACCGGTGCTGATTGTTTTTCCACCTAACGTCAACGGACCACCGGGAATGTAAGTCTGTGGTGTATAACCTGCATCTGTAACCGCCAGTGTATACAATAATGGTTTAAATGTAGAACCTACCTGACGGCTCGCCGTAACATGATCAAACTTGAACCACTTATAGTTAATACCTCCTACCCATGACTTAATTTCACCTGTTCGAGGATCCATCGCAGCAAAAGAAGTCTGTAATAATTGCTTGTGGTATTTTATAGAATCAAAAGGCGACATGATAGTGTCTTTCTCATGACTCTTATTTCCCCACCAAGAAAATATTTTCATCTTCACTGGCACATGAAATGATTTTTTAATTTCGGCAGTGTCAATGTCATCTTCTTTCATCGACTTCCATCTGTCGGTATATTTCATGGCGGCTTCAATTACATTATCATGACCTTCCCATAATTTATCACCTTTCACTTTGAAATAAGCATTTAGTTTCTCCTGAATAATTGGCATATGCTCTTCCACAGCATTTTCAGCATAACGCTGCATTCGTGAATCGATAGTAGTATATATTTTTAAGCCATCTCTGAATAAATCATAAGGTTCATCTGTTTTTGGATTGTTGTGCGTTTTACACCAGTCTTTCAAAACTGCTACTAATGCTGACCGGTAGTAAGGTGCAATACCCACATTCTCATCAATCTTTTTGTAATTAGTGATGAGAGGTTTTAATTTCAATTTATCAGCTTCAGCTTGAGTTAGATAATGTTGCTTTGATGCTGCCATTTGATTGATTACAACATTTCTTCTGCTCAATGCAGATTTAGGATGACGAATAGGTTCATAAATAAAACCTTTCAACATACCTATCAAAACAGCTGCTTCTTCAATTTTTAATTCAGCAGGTTCTTTTTGAAAATAAGTTCTGGATGCATTTCTAATACCATATACATTTCCCCAGGGAGCGCGATTAAGGTATAACGTGATGATTTCTTCTTTTGTAAAATTGCGTTCGAGCTTAACGGCTACAATCCATTCTTTTAATTTTTGGATACCTCTGACCAGAACATTTCCCTTTCCTTGACCTAACATCATTTTAGCCAACTGCTGTGTCAATGTGCTACCGCCACCTTGTGAACCCGCAGTAAAAATCACTCTGCCCAAAGCCTTTGCGTCAATCCCAGAATGATCGAAAAATCTTTCATCTTCAGTGGCAATCAAAGCATGAACGGCATTGGGAGAAATCTCATTGTATTTTACTTCGCTCCTGTTTTCAGAATAATATTTACCCATTAAAACTCCATCAGCACTAATAATCTCACTGGCCAAATCAGCTTCAGGATTTTCAAGTTCTTGTACGGAAGGCATTTTGCCAAACAATCCGAAATTGGCTGCTGCAAAAATTAAAATCACCAGCCCAAGGCCAATGAAAAATACACGCCATAAAATCTGAATAGAACGTTTCATGCTTGGGATTAAAATTTACCGGGATATTGATTATTTAATAATTGCTTGTATTTATCAAGCTCTTTGTTGGTTTTCAGCAATTGAAGATTATCGTCATTGATAATGAAGAAAGAATACTTCGAAGCTTGTAACCAAGATACTTGAGTTGGCGCCGCTCTTTTGATTTTTTCAAAATAAAGTATAGCATCTTCTGCATTCTCAAATTTTGAAAACGAAACCATATTTTGTTGTGCATTCAAAGGCAGTTTAGAAACCGTAATTGAATTTAAACCATTTGATGTGTTGTATCTTTTATAAGCATTGACTACTTCAGTCACGTATACTTCATCTACTTTATCTAAAAGCATAATCACATTGTGTTGTTTAGCAGGTTGCCATTTAAATTCACCGCTAACCATTGAAGGAGGGAGAGAAACAGCTCCATCTTGCATGGTTTTGATGGGTTTTATTTCGGCTAGCTTTGGTGCTGATGGCGTTACAGCAACAGCTTTTTTTGTTTCAATGGTTTTATTATCCGCAATCAAAATTTTATCATCTTCAGGAGCTCTTGTAATTTCAAGTGAAGACAAATAGGCTTCAATCTCTTTTCTTCTTTTTAGCACATCAATAAGTGTCTTTGCTTTTTCACTCAATGGCGATGTAGGGAACAATTTTATTAAAGTGTCCAGCTTGACAATCGCATCTGAATCCTGATCGCATTGCACATAATAAATCGCTTCGATGTATGTTAACTGCGGTGTCCAATAATTATTTCCATGAATACTGTCGGCCGCTTTCTTCATCACAAGTGCAGAATCAAAACCTCCCTGAATAAACAAATCATAAATGTTCTGATACATTTTAGAAACTACAGGATTGTTTTGATCAGGCTGCAATGACATTGGATCATTTAACATTTTGGCAGAACGACTCTCTGCAAATTTTGTGTCCAGTAAATTTTTATAGTAAGCTGCTTTTTCTGTATTGCCAATTCTGTTGTAGCAATAGTAAAGTCCGAGGTACACCTCACCATCTTCAAGCTTTTCAGGAAAACGTTGCAAATAAATTTCGTAAGTATAAATGGCTTGCTCGTAATCTTGTAATTCATTTTGAAAAATAGTAGCCAATGTAAGTAAAGCAGTTGCTATTTTGTTATTGCTGCTATCTAGTTTTTCAGGCGTTGTAGGTACATTCAACATCAAAGCATCATAACTATTTTCTACTGGTTTACCTGAACCATTTGACGCAACATCGGGAGCAGGTGCCAATGGATCCATTCCTCCGGCAACATCAGGAGTTATCGCTTTTTTCATTGCCGACTTTCTTCTCCAATTATCTACATTATCTCTTTTCCCCCAATTTGATTTGAATTCACTGTACCCTTTTGATTTCATGCTGGCATTGTAAAAATACCATTCACCTTTTGCTGAAGTGGCAAACAAATCCACAGGTGCATTATTTTTACCATTGTCAAAACTATTGAGTCCGGCACCACCGCTATTGACTTCAACTTCTTCTTTAATTCCCGCATCTTTTCTAAGTTTCTTTGATAACTTTTTGATGAAAGCATCTCTATCAGCAGGAGACAATGCAGCTATCATTTGTAAACTGTCTTCAACATCAATGATGATTAATTGATCGGCCAATCTTCTCAATGTTGGCTTTCTGTCAGCAATTTCTGCTGAATCTTTTTTGATGGAAGGTTCGTTTACATCCAAGCTATCATAATGATCAGCAGCGATTTTATATTCTTTTCTTTCGTATGCAATTTTTCCCAACTGAAGATGGGACTTGTTTTTGTAAGCAGCATTATTTTGATTCACGGTAAGACTCTTCTCAAAAAAAGCAATGGCAGTTGTTGTATCTACTTTCTTTAAATTAATCAAACCAACACTATGAAAAATGATATCACGATAAGATTCATATTTATCTTTATTAGCCATGCTTAATAAAGTAGCAATGTTTTTATTCAACTCTACAGAATCGCCGCTGTTGCGCACCATTTTGGCATTGTTGAGTCGCGAGTAAATATCCATCAATGGATCAACTGTATTTTTTGCAGCGAGATTAAAATATTCACTTGCTTTGTCAAAAGTTCCATTCATTTCATAAAGCTGACCGAGCAAATAATTCCATCTAGAAACATCAATTTTATTGGTTGCTGTAGACAAACCTTTTTCAAGATAAACAGCAGCACTATCATAACCTTCTTGTTTAAAATACCAATAAGCTGTAACTTGATTTAAATCATCCTTGAGTCTTTTTGGCAAGTTGGGATCTTCCTGTAAAATATTAATTAAACCTGCAGATTCTCCAAACATATTTGCTTCTACATAAGTTCTGGCCAGCCAAATCAATGCATCATTTCTGCTCGGTGGTAAAGAAAAAGTGCGCTGAATGATATTTCTTTTTTCTCTATCAGCAATAGACAATTTGGTTGAGGTTGCTGAACTATTAGCACCTACAATTCTATTATCATCCTCATCTTTTTTTCTGGGAAACAAATTATAATTGATGAATTGAAAAGTCAGTGCTGCCGAATCAAAAAGTTTTCTGTAATAGTATGATTTGCCGATGAGCAAGTACATATTGTCTACCCAATCTGATCTTAAATCATGTAATAAAATTCCACCGGTGGCTTTATAAATCACAGAATCCAATTCAACTTGTTGAGATGCAGTATTATCAAGACTGTAAGGATAAAAAGAAAGCAGCTGAGTATAGTCATCTACTTGAGATGTTCTGGCGCGGTCAATTACCAGATTTAGTTTATTGTTAGCGTTAAAATAATAGTTGTAATGTGACAGGATGTTTTGTGAAAACCTGCGGCCTTTAGTAAATTTCTTATCGGCAGTTTTCTCTGATGGCAATATTTTTTCTTCGTATTCTTTAGGTTTTTTTTCTTTTCCAAATGGGTCAAATGTCCACATAGGCTGAGCAACAGCAGATACGGAGATTATACAAAAAAGCACAAGAAACGGGAAAAATGAAAATGTTCTTCCTTTCATTAAAATGTTAGATTAAAAATGCGGTTAAATATCGGCATTTTTTATGTGTTTACCATCAAATTTTCAATATCAATGGGCAACTTTAACGGAATTTCCGGAATATTAATAAAATGGGTAGAAAAACTAACCTCAAAGTACAAGAGAAGTCGCTTTAAATGAAGGTTGTTTTGTATTTTAGTCCGGAAATTTTTTATATGGAAAATTTAGATGCCACAAACAGACTGAAGCGATTAAGAAATAACTACAGACTGGTGGTGATGAATGAAGATAGTTACGAAGAAGTGGTAAGATTCAAACTTAGCAGATTGAGTGTTTATATTGCGATGAGCAGTTTGTTTATCATCATGGTAGCGCTTACTGCATCCCTGATCATTTTCACGCCATTGAAATATTATCTTCCGGGTGTGGGTTATGGAAACGTAAAGCAAATTAAAGAATACAGAAAACTTAAACTCAGAACAGATTCAATGGAGCAAGCGTTGCAACAACAGCAGCGTTATTTTCAGGATTTAGAAAAAGTATTAAAAGGCAATGTGGCAAAACTTGACACCAATAAATTGAATACGCCTAAGCTTGAAAACATTGATGATTAACAATAACTTTTTTTAAAGTTGAAAACCCATAACTAAAATTTCTATTTATGTTCAACCCAAAAACAAAAACAACTGAAGAATCTCATTCAGGTTCAACAAGCATCATTAGCGTTGACACTATTATCAGAGGCGATTTGGAAAGTAATGGAGATATGAGAATTGATGGCAAACTCATCGGCAATATTGATTGCAAAGCAAAACTGCTGATTGGTCCACAAGGTATTGTTGAAGGAAATATCAATGGCAACAATGCTGATATTCATGGCAAAGTAAATGGTAATATTAAATTGAATGGCCAGCTTAATCTTATCGGAAAATCATTAATAACCGGAGACATTCACGTAGGTAAATTACAAATTGAAAGCACCGTTTGTTTCAATGGTAAATGCCATATGGGCGCCAATGTAGTGGAGTTGAACAATGAACAAGCAACTGCGATTAATGAATAACAATCAACTGCTTTTAAAATACGCTGGACTAACTTTTCAATTCTTGATAGGAATTGGGCTGTTTACCTTTTTTGGAATTAAAATAGATGCTTACTTCAAATGGAAAACACCGATTGCAGTTTGGGTATTACCACTGATATTTATCGTTGCCATCATTATTAAAATTGTTGTAGAAACAAGTAAAAAAAACAATTCGAATGATTAAATTATTAAAGCATTCAACACATTTACATACACTTTTTATTACTATTTGTGTCATTACTATTTTTTCAAAACATCTTCTTCAAACCAACCATATTGATTCTGAAGTTTTAATGGGAGCCAATGCTATATTGTATCTAATCAGTCTAGTCTCTATGAATTTACAAATCAAAGGCATGGAAAATTCAAATCCCAATGTATTCATTCGTTCAGTTATGGGAAGCATGATGGTTAAAATGTTTATCGTTGTTATTGCAGTATTTATCTATGTTGCGCTAAGTGGGAATCAATTCAATAAACGAGGCATTTTCATTTCATTGTTTTTTTATCTTTTATATCTAGCTACTGAAGTTTATGTATTGATGAAATTGAACAATCAAAAAAATGCCTAAGAAAGAAGTCCCCTTAAAAACACTTGCTGATTACCTTCCGGAAAATTCCTGCGATGAAGTTTTGCAATATTTAAGTCAATATAAAGTTCACCTAACAATCACGCGTCAACGACAAAGCATACTTGGAGATTACAGAAATGCCCATGCCGGAAAAGCACACCGAATCAGCGTTAATGGCAATTTAAACAAGTTCAGTTTCTTAATCACTTTACTTCATGAACTGGCGCACCTCTTCACATTCGCAGCATTCGGACATAAAGTACAACCACATGGCAAAGAGTGGAAACAAAATTTCTCACAAATACTAGCGGCTTTCATCAATAAAAAAGTATTTCCTGATGACATTGAAAAAGCATTACAGCGAACCTTAAAAAATCCTGCAGCCAGCAGTTGCGGCGATGAAAATCTGCTTAGGGTTTTAAGAAATTATGATGCCAAAAAAGCCGGCCATTTCATGGTTGAACAAATTACCTCAGGAAGCATCTTTGAAATAAAAGGCGGAAGACAATTCATGAAAGGCGAGAAAATAAAAACTCGTTATAAATGCGTAGAAATAGCCACTAAGAAATATTATTTATTTAGTGGATTGTATGAGGTGAAGTTGATTGGGTAACAGCCCCCTCAATCCCCCGAAGGGGGAAGTTCTTCGACGTTTGGTGTTTGGCGTTTATTGTTTGCTGTTCATTCAGAAGAAACTTTTTGAACTAATTGAACTCATTAAACCTTTTGAACCTCTGAAACCTATCCAGCCTATCCAGCTTTATCCAGCTCTACTTATAATTCTCCGCCTTCAATGCATCAGGATTCCACGCATTTAAAAAATCAATCACTTTCTTTTTATCATAACTGCCTTTGCCATCTTCAAGATATTCTGAGTTTTGTGTATGAATGCGTTCTCCTTTTTCATTTAGGATAATAAATACAGGAAATCCAAAACGCTGCGGATAACCATATTTGGCAAACACATCCTCATTCTTATTTTCTTTACTAAAATTCAAATGATACCAAATGAAATTCTTGTTGATGATAGAATCTATTTCAGCATCCGCCTTGCAAAAACGATGAAATTCTATACACCACTTGCACCAGTTGCCCCCACCTTGCAACAATACATGCTTATGTTCAGCGCTTGCTTGTTTCAATGCAAATCTGATATCTGCCTCTGCATTAGCTTTTGGATTGTAAATATTTTTATCTTGAGCTACAACATTCAAAACAAAAAATGCAAACATTAAAAATGTAACAAACTTTTTCATACAATTATTTTTAAAAAATCAATATGGTTAAAGGTAAATAATTTATTTAAGCTGATAGCTAAGTCTTAATAATTCAATCTCTGCCAATTTAGCTAGATAAACCAAATTGATCAATCTGAAAGAAGCATCTTCATAACTTTTCTGAGCCTCCCGAACTTCAACAGCTGTTGCCGAATTCAATTCATATCGCTTTAACGTTAAGTCTACCAGTTGTTTTGATAATTGCAAAGTTTGTTCCTGCGTTTTCATTTGCTCACGACTAGTGATATACGATTGATAAGTTTTAGTGGCAGCTGCTTGCTGATCATTCAAACTACTTTCTTTTTTGAGTTTTGCATTTTCTGTATTAATGGCGGCTGTTTGTTGCTGTCTTTTAAAAGCAGAACCATTGTAAATAGGAACTGTTAGGCCCATACTTACAAACGGACCATAAGATCTGTTCAACAATAATTGGCCGGCTGTGCTTTCGTTATTTATTAGATTATATCCGGTATTGAGTTTCAAAGAAGGCTTTCTCAAAGAGGCGACTTCCTTTTCAATGAGTCCATTAATTTTAATTTGATGATCTAGGGAAGTAATTTCTGGATTTTTAGAAATACTAGACAATACATCCTGAAGTAAAATATCATTTTTTAAAAATATGCTGTCGCTTATCGTTATGGATGAATCAGGATTGATATCAAGTATATTCAACAGCTCGATTTGGGATTGTTTGACAAGTGCTTGTTGTGTTGATAACTCCAAGGCTCTTGTATTCAAATCAATTTGTGATTGAAACAATTCGGCATCATTGGAGAGTCCGATTTTTTTTCTGGATTGAACCAATTCAAGTTGTTTATTGACCAACTCAATACTTTTTTCAATTGTAGAAACATAATGTTGTTCTCTGATGACAGTGTAATATCTCAACATCACACCAGCAATAGTATTTTGTATTTGAGCATTTAGTATTTGTTCAGATTGCTGTTGCAATGCCTGTAATCTTTGCTGAGTAGCAGTAATTTTATACCCATTGTATAGTGTAATGCTTCCCGTTATGTTGGCATTAAGCGAATTGGCATAAGCCCCTGTTCTGCTGATTTCTGTTCCACTATTCAAGCGCTGGTTCACATCTACCCTGCTTTCCTGATCAGATGTGTTCATAGTTACAAAAGGCAAAGCGCCGGCAACGCCTTTGTTGTTGTTGATAGTACTTATTTTAAGATTATTCTTTTCAATCTGAATTTGATAATTATTTTTCAACGCAATAGCAATGGCATCAGATAATGTCAGTTGTTGTGCCGATAACGCATAACCATTAAAAATCAGTATGAATAAAAACAATCGCTTTTTATTAATCATTGGAATCAACATTTTCAATTTGATGTTTGCTGCTTATGTAAGTGTAAATAGCAGGTATTACAAATAAAGTAAGAATTAAAGAGAATAACAGACCTCCTACAACAACAATTCCTAGAGGCTTCCTACTAGAGCTTGCAGCGCCCAAGCTTAATGCAATTGGCAATGCACCTAAAGCCGTTGCCAATGTGGTCATCAGAATTGGTCTTAATCTTTGTTGTGCAGCTTCCAATACGGCTTGTTTTTTACTAATACCTTCCTCTCTTTTTTTATCAGCAAATTCCACAATTAAAATTCCATTTTTAGTCACAAGTCCAATCAACATAATCATCCCAATCTGTGAAAAGATATTTATAGTTTGATCAAAAATCCATAAACTCAATAAAGCACCTGCCAATGCTAATGGTACAGTAATCATAATAATCAGCGGGTCTTTAAAACTTTCAAACTGTGCTGCCAATACCAAATAAATCAATAACAAAGCCAGCATAAAAGCGAAACTGGTGTTGCTGTTGCTTTCTGCATAATCTCTTGAAGGGCCACTGAGTTCAGTTTGAAATGAACTATCTAATACTTTAGCGGCAATTCGATTCATGGCTTTCACGCCATCGCCAATTGTCATGCCTTCGGCTAACCCTGCTTGTATGGTTGCTGCCTTGTATCTATTGAAATGAAATAATGTTGGTGGATTTGAATTTTCATTAATCTTGATAACTGATGATAAAGGAATACGTTCTCCCCTGCTGTTTCTTACATACAAATTGGATATATCACCTGGAGCTTGTCTTTCATCAAAGGGAACTTGACCAATTACCTGGTATTGTTTTCCATTATTAATGTAATATCCCAATCTTCTTCCGCTGAATGCACCTTGCATGACATCTCCTATATCACTTATGGTAACACCCAATTCTCTTGCTTTCAATCTGTCTATAGAAATATCCAGTTCTGGTTTGTTGAATTTTAAATTGCAATCAACCGTTGGTGTTATGAACGTTTTATCTTTCCTGGCTTCTTCCAAAAATTTAGGAATAAATGTTTTTAACTTTTCGAAATCCAGATTTTGTAAAATAAATTGAACCGGTAATGACCCTCTAGAACTGAGTCCAATTGAAATAGTCTGTTCTTGTACCGCTGAAATTCTGAGTTGATTAAAGCCTGAAAGTTTTGCAGAAATATCCTTTGCAATTTCAGCCTGGGTTCTTTTTCTTTTATCAGGAGTAACTAATTTCACTCTAGCAAACCCAGTATTAATGCCCGTTCCGTTAAATCCAGGAATGGCACCAAAAACAAAATCACGTTCGGGAATTGAGTCATGGATATAATCAATAAACTGATCTCCGGCATTCACCATGTAATCGTAACCTGCACCTTCCGGACCTGACAAAATAAAACGAACCGTACTCTTATCTTCCATCGGAGCGATTTCACTCTGCAGATTATTGAACATATAATAAATCAATCCAAAACAAATTGCAACGATCAACCAGGCTACCCACCTTATTTTTAAAAACCCATTGAGCAAATTCTTGTACCCATTTTCCATGCCTTTAAAAAATGGCTCGGTAGCTTCATAAAACTTACCATGACCAACTTTTTTTCTGTTAAGCACAACATTTAAAACAGGTGTTATTGTTAGTGATACAAATGCAGAAATCAAAACGGCAACAGAAATTACAATACCAAATTCTCTGAATAAACTACCAACAAATCCTTGCAAAAATATCACTGGCAGAAACACAACAGCCAGCGTAATTGAAGTAGAAATAACTACAAAAAATATTTCTTTTGACCCTTCTATTGCTGCCTTTCGAATCGGTAATCCGGATTCCATTTTTCTGAAAATATTTTCTGTAACCACAATACCATCATCAACCACAAGTCCGGTGGCCAATACAATAGCAAGCAATGTCAAAATATTGATGCTGAAACCAGCAAAGTACATCACAAAAAACGTAGCGATTAATGAAATGGGAATGTCAATTAAAGGACGAATGGCAATCAAAATGTTTCTGAAGAATAAAAAGATGACAATAACAACAAGACTGAATGAAATCAATAAAGTTTCTGTAACCTCACGAATACTTTTTCTAACGTTAACGGTATTATCAATAAGCGTTGTGAGTTGAATATCATTTTTCTGATTCTTTTTAATTTCTTCAAGTCGCTTGTAAAACTCATCGGCAATTTTTATGTAATTAGCGCCAGGCTGTGGTGTAATCGAAACGCCTACTGCATTTACGCCATTTAACTTCCAGCTGAATTCTTCATTTTCAGGACCAATCTCAACTTTGGCAACATCTTTCAATCTAACAATGCCTTCGTTGCTTTGTCTGAGTATCAAATTATTGAAATCATCTTCAGTCAACAATTTGCCCATTACTTTAATTGTGAGCTCTGTGGTTTTCCCGTAGATTTTACCGGATGGCACTTCAATATTTTCTTTGTCAAGTGCATTTTTTATATCACTAAAAGTAATGTTATACAAGTTCATTTTTTCAGGATCAGACCAAATCCGCATTGAAGGTCTTTTTTGTCCTAAAATATTTACAGCACTAACCTCAGGAATGGTTTGTAATTTTTCCTGCAACACATTTTCGGCATACTCACTCAACTCCATCAAACTTTTGGTGCTGCTTTGCAAACCAACAAGAATAATAAAATCGCTATTGGCATCACTTTTAGTAACTACTGGTGGCGCATCAATATCTTGTGGAAGATTTCTAATGGCTTGTCCTACTTTATCACGGACATCATTAGCCGAAGCTTCCAGGTTTTCGCCGAGATTGAATTCAATATTGATATTGCTTCTACCGGTAGCGCTGGAAGAACTAATAGATCTGATACCAGGAATGCCATTGATAACTTTTTCAAGTGGTTCTGTAATTTGACTTTCAATGATATCCGAATTGGCACCAGCATATGAAGTTGTAACATTGATAATAGGCGGATCAATGGCTGGATAATCTCTCACCGCAAGAAAAGTGTAACCCACAATGCCAAACAATACAATCGCTAAATTGAGTACTGTTGCAAATACAGGTCTTTTTATTGAAAACGAAGAAATATTCATGTAGTTGAGAAATTATTTATTGATTAGCTCTTGTAGATTTTTAACCGACCTTACTTTCACCGGCTTTCCAGATTTTACAAACAAAACTCCTGTTACCACTATAGAATCTCCAAGATTCAATCCATCAGTCACTTCTACACCATAAGCATTTCTAACTCCAGTTTTAATTTTCACCATCTCCCCTTTACCATCCTTAACCACAATTATTTTTTTTGAATTGGCATCTGGAATAATGGCATTGGTAGGAACCATGATTGATTGTTTGCCACTTCCTGCATCAAGTTGTATTTTCACAAATCCTCCAGGTTTTAGATTGCCTTGATGAAGAATGGCTCTAACTTTAATATTTCCTGTAGTAGCATTTACTTGAGATTCTTCAGCTGTAATTGTTGCCATAAACTCCTGATTATTGTCGGCAATAACTTTGACCGATTTACCTTTTTGAATCAAACTGGCATACATTTCAGGAACAGCAAAATCAATTTTAAGTTGGTTGGTCTGCTGCAATGTAGCCATAACTAGCTGAGGTGTTACAAAGGCGCCAGGACTCACCATTCTTAATCCTAAGATGCCTGTAAATGGAGCTTTGATGATGGTTTTATCAATTTGAGCTTTTATAATTTCAATATCAGCTTTGATGTTGTTTACCGCATTTAGGGCCACATCATAATCAGCCTGGTTGACTCCATTGATTTGTAATAATTTGTTCAGACGCTCTTCATTTTTAATGGCCAATGAAAGTTGTGTATTGCTTTTCAGTAACTGTGCTTGTAAATCAGCATCGTTGATTTTTGCCAGAATGGTTCCTTGTTGCACCATCGCGCCATCGGGCATGTTGAGAGAAATGAGTCTACCGCTAACTTCTGGATGAATTTCTACAGATTCGTTGGCTAATACCAAGCCATTCACTTCAACCTTATTTTCAATGCTTTGATAACCGGCTATGATGACATCAACAATTTGCGGTGGCGGTGGGCCTTGTTTTTCGTTCTCTGATTTCTTAGAGCCGCAGGAAAACAGCGTGAAATTAACCAACAAAAAAAACAGGTATTTAAAAATTAATGAAGGATTCATGTAATGTAAAAATATTAGGAAACAAATTTAAAGATAATTAGAGCAGGAAATAGAGAATTAATATCAATCCCTAGCCTTGGCATTAATGCCAAGGCTAGGGATTGGGGAAATAAAAAAGAGGCTATCTAAATAAGATAACCTCTTTAAGAGTTGCGAAGAGAAGGATCGAACTTCTGACCTTCGGGTTATGAGCCCGACGAGCTACCGCTGCTCTACTTCGCGGAGCAAAAGTAACGGAATAATGTTATGCAGCCAAATGAAATATTAATTTATATATTTGCAACACAAACGATCTTTTATTTATCGCTAGAATTTCCGGGGTGCTTTCTTCATGAAGGCTGAGATAATACCCGATAACCTGCTCAGGATAATGCCTGCGAAGGGAGAAAGCTTCAGTTTATGAAGCAAGATGGGAAACTACAACCCGGATATTCAGCACATTTTATTTTTTATGAACAAATTTATTCTTGCATTGAGCATTGTATTGCTTACGAATATTGCATTCGCTCAACAAAAATTCTCAACTTCAGACACCACTACCTTACAGCCTCTGGAAATAAATGCCACACGGGCAAATGATTTAACACCGGTAACTAAAACAAATCTTGATAAAAAAACGATTGAAAAAAATAACATAGGTAGAGATTTACCCTTTATCCTTAACCAAACTCCTTCCGTACAAGTCAACGCCGATGCAGGCAATGGTATGGGTTATACGGGAATTCGTATTAGAGGCACAGACGCCACTAGAATAAATATTTCCATCAATGGCATACCTTACAACGATGCTGAAAGTCAGGGTACTTTTTTTGTAAACCTTCCAGACCTTGCTTCATCTGCTAATTCTATTCAAATTCAGAGAGGCGTAGGAACTTCAACTAATGGTACAGGTGCTTTTGGAGGCACAATTAACATCAACACTAATGAAACAGATTCACAACGTTATATCATACTAAATAACGCAATAGGCTCTTATCATTCTATGAAAAACACATTGATGGTTAACAGCGGATTGATCAATAAACATTTCCTATTTACAGGCAGGTTAAGTAATATTTCCAGCGATGGATATGTCGACCACTCTCAAAGTAAATTACAATCTTTTTATACCAGCAGTGCCTATATAGACAACAATCAATCTTTGCGATTGAATATTTTTTCAGGAAAAGAAAAAACACATGCCGCATGGTTTGGTATCAATCAGGCGACTTTAGATACAAACAGAACTTACAACCCTGCAGGTACAGAAAAGCCAGGCACTCCTTATGATAATCAAACAGACAACTACACACAGATGCATTATCAACTTTTCTACAACAGAAAAATAAACAATAAATTCCAGTTCAATTTAACTGGATTCTTAACCAAAGGGAAAGGATATTTTGAAGAGTATAAAGCAAATCAATTTCTGAGCGATTATGCATTACCGGCAGTTATAAACGGAGCTGATACCATTTACAATTCAGATTTAATCAGACAATTATGGCTCGACAACAAATTCTATGGCATTGTATTTTCTTCACAATATGTAAATGCTGGCACCAATATTAAATTTGGTGGAACTGCCAATCAATATGATGGTAACCATTTTGGAAAAATAATAAGTACTATTGTTCCAAATGCAGCGCCTGAAAATTATGAATGGTATAGATTAACGGCTTCAAAGAAAGAAATTTCAGCTTACACTAAATGGATACAACAATTGAATAACAAATGGTCGCTATTTGCAGACTTTCAATTGAGAAATGTAAATTATGTTATCAATGGATTTAAAGACAACCCAGAAATAGTTGTCAACAATAAGTATCTTTTCTTCAATCCCAAAGCTGGAATCACTTATAAAAATAAAGGCAATAAAATTTATTTCTCTGTTGCCAAAGCCGCCAAAGAACCTAATCGTGATGATTTTGAAACAACCAACAATGAAAAACCAAGTCCTGAAAAACTATTTGATTTTGAAGCTGGTTTCGAACATAAAAAAAACAGCAATTACTACGGTATAAATCTATATTTCATGAATTATAAAGACCAGCTTGTACTTACAGGAAAGGTTAATGACGTATATGCATACACGAGAACTAACATTCCAAAAAGTTATAGAGCAGGTATTGAAATTGAAGGAATGAAAAAGCTAAACAAATGGCTTTCTGTTTCAGGTAACCTGAATCTAAGTATCAATAAAATCAAAGACTTCATAGAGTATATTGATGATTATGACAATGGTATTCAAATAGTAAATCACTACACTTCAACAGATATATCCT